>DATKNQ010000140.1:0-2832 GCA_035541265.1 Bryobacteraceae bacterium | reverse complement strand
CTCGCCGTGGGCATGCCACTGATTATCGGTTCCATGGGGCATGCCATGGTGCTCACCGCGGTCTCGTACAATCGCGCACCGAATTCGCAAGGCCAGGTGACTGGCGCGGTGGTGCGCGACCCATGGCCCGGCAGGGGGCGGCGCATGTTGAGCGGACAGGAAGCCGCCGCGGCCATGCTCCTGGCCCGCATCCGCGTTTTCTAGCTCCGCGCGGCCCAAACCCGCGCCATTTCTGATATCTTCGGCTGTGAGGGGAAAGGCCTTCATGCCGCTGCAGACCAACATCGATTCCGTACTAACAGAAACGCGCGTCTTCGATCCGCCCGCCGATTTCAGCGCCCAGGCGCGCGTAGGGAGCCTCGCCGAATACGAGCGCCTTTATCGTGAGGCCGCGGACAATCCCGCGAAATTCTGGGGAGACATCGCGTCCGAATTGCACTGGTTCAAGCCCTGGGACCAGGTGCTGGAATGGAATTGCCCTTGGGCGAAATGGTTCTCCGGCGGCCAGATCAATCTTTCCTACAACTGCCTTGACCGGCATGTGGCCTCGTGGCGCCGCAACAAGGCCGCGCTGATCTGGGAGGGCGAACCGGGTGAGATCCAGACGCTCACGTACCAGCAACTGCTCACCGAGGTGTGCAAATTCGCGAATGTTCTGAAGTCGCTGGGCGTTCAGAAAGGCGATCGCGTGGCCATCTACATGGGCATGTGCCCCGCCCTGCCCATCGCCATGCTGGCCTGCGCGCGCATCGGCGCGCCGCACACGATCGTGTTCGGCGGCTTCTCTTCGAACGCGCTGGTCGATCGCATCAACGATTCGCAAGCCTCGCTGGTGATCACGCAGGATGGCTCCTACCGCCGCGGCGCCGAGGTGAAACTGAAGCCCGCCGTGGATGAAGCCGTGCTCTCCTGCCCGTCCGTCCGCGGTGTGGTCGTCTATCGCCGCACCGCAACGCCGCAGACCATGCTGAACGGCCGCGACCACTGGTGGCACGAGCTGATGTCCAATGCCTCACCGGATTGCCCGGCCGAGCCGCTGGACGCCGAGCATCCGCTGTACCTGCTCTACACCTCAGGAACCACCGGCAAGCCGAAGGGTATCCTGCACACCACTGGGGGCTACTCGGTGGGCACTTATTTGACCACTAAATGGGTTTTTGATCTGAAGGACGAAGACGTCTACTGGTGTACGGCCGACATCGGCTGGGTCACCGGCCACAGTTACATCGTCTACGGTCCGCTGCAGAACGGCGCCACCAGCCTGATGTATGAAGGCGCGCCCAACTTCCCGGAACCGGACCGCTTCTGGAGCATCATCGACCGCCACCAGGTGAACATCTTATACACCGCGCCCACGGCCATCCGCGCCTTCATGCGCTTCGGCAACGAATGGCCCGCGAAGCATCCGATGGCCAGCCTGCGGCTGCTGGGTACTGTCGGCGAGCCGATCAATCCGGAAGCCTGGATGTGGTATCGCGAGCACATCGGCCACAATCGCTGCCCCATCGTCGACACCTGGTGGCAAACCGAAACCGGCATGATCATGATTGCCCCCCTGCCGGGCGCCACGCCGCTCAAGCCCGGCTCCGCCACCCGCCCGATTCCCGGCGTGGCCGCCGATGTAGTCACGCGCGAAGGCGAGTCTGTGCCGGCCGGTGGCGGCGGATATCTGGTGATCAAGCAACCTTGGCCGGCCATGTTGCGCAACATCTACGGCGACCCCAAGCGCTATCAGGATCAATACTGGTCGCAGATCGACGGCATGTATTTCACCGGCGACGGCGCCCGCCAGGATGCGGACGGCTACTTCTGGATCATGGGCCGCATCGACGACGTGATCAATGTCTCAGGCCATCGCCTGAGTACCATGGAAGTCGAATCGGCGCTGGTGGCGCATCCCAAGGTGGCCGAGGCTGCCGTGGTGGCGCGTCTTGACGATCTGAAGGGCCAAGCCATCGCGGCATTCGTCACGCTGAAGGCCGGCCAAACTCCCAGCCCCGGACTGAAGGAGGAGCTGCGCCAGTGGGTGGCCAAAGAGATCGGCTCGCTCGCCAAGCCGGACGACGTCCGCTTCAGCGACGCCCTGCCCAAGACCCGCAGCGGTAAAATCATGCGGCGTTTGCTCAAGGAGATCGCCGCCGGCGGGGAAGTGAAAGGCGATACGACTACGCTCGAAGATCTCTCCGTAATCGCCAAGCTTAGCGCCGCCGATGATTAACCTGTGAAGTTCTACCGCTCACTTTACTTCCGCGTGATCTTGGGCATCGTCCTGGGTGTGCTCCTGGGCATCACCTACCCCCACACGGCCGAGTCCATGAAGCCGCTGGGCGATGGATTCATCAAGCTGATCCGCATGATGATCGCGCCCATCATCTTCTTCACCGTGGTGGTGGGCATCGCCAACATCGGCGACATGAAGAAGCTGGGCCGCGTGGGCTTGAAGGCGCTCGCGTATTTTGAAGTGGTCACCACCGCGGCGCTATTGATCGGGTTGACCGTCGTGAAGACCGTTCAGCCGGGCGCGGGCATGAACGTCAATCCCGCCACCCTGGATGCCCGTGCCGTAGCGCAGTATGCCGCCCAAGGCCGCGAATTGCACGCCGTCGATTTCCTGCTGAACATTATCCCCAGCACGGTTACCAACGCGTTCACGCAGGGCGACATTCTACAAGTGCTGCTGGTGGCCATCCTGTTCGGGCTGGCTCTCGCTGCGATTCCCGGCAACCGCCCGATCGTGGAAGCCTGCGACAAAATCGCGCACTGGATGTTCCGGGTGGTCGGCATCATCATGGAAACCGCGCCGCTCGGCGCGTTCGGCGCCATGGCGTTCAC
>DATKNQ010000139.1:0-35802 GCA_035541265.1 Bryobacteraceae bacterium | reverse complement strand
TGCATCAGCGCGCTGGCGCCCAGGCGGTTGGCGCCGTGATCGGAAAAATTCGCCTCGCCGATCACATACAGGCCCGGAATCGTGCTCATCAGGTTGTAGTCGACCCACAAGCCGCCCATCGTGTAGTGAATGGCCGGGTAGATGCGCATGGGCACCTGGTAAGGATTCTCGCCGGTGATGCGCTCGTACATATCGAACAGGTTGCCGTAGCGCTCTTTGATCACATGTTCGCCCAGGCGCTGGATTGCGTCGGCGAAATCGAGATAGACGCCCAGGCCGGTTTCGCCCACGCCGCGGCCCTCGTCGCAGACATTCTTGGCGTTGCGAGAGGCCACGTCGCGCGGCACCAGGTTGCCGAAGCTCGGATAGCGGCGCTCAAGGTAATAGTCGCGCTCAGCTTCCGGGATCTGGTTGGGCGGCCGCTTGTCGCCTTTCTTCAACGGCACCCAAATGCGGCCGTCGTTGCGCAGCGATTCGCTCATCAGCGTAAGCTTCGATTGATACTCGCCGCTCACCGGAATACAGGTCGGATGGATCTGCGTGAAGCACGGATTGCCGAAGAGCGCACCCTTCTTATAGGCGCGCCAGATGGCGGTCGCGTTGCAGCCCTTGGCATTCGTCGAAAGGTAGTAGACGTTGCCGTAACCGCCCGTGCCCAGCACCACCGCATCGGCCACGTACGATTCCACCTTGCCGGTAATCAGGTCGCGCGTGACGATGCCGCGCGCCTTGCCATCGATCACCACCAGGTCGAGCATCTCGTGGCGCGGATACATCTTCACCTGGCCCGTGCCAATCTGGCGTTCGAGCGCCTGATACGCGCCCAGCAACAACTGCTGGCCGGTCTGCCCGCGGGCGTAGAAGGTGCGCGAAACCTGCGCGCCGCCGAACGAGCGATTGTCGAGCATGCCGCCATACTCGCGCGCGAACGGCACTCCTTGCGAGACGCATTGGTCGATGATGTTGACGCTGATTTGCGCCAGACGATAAACGTTGGCCTCACGCGCGCGGAAGTCGCCGCCCTTCACCGTGTCGTAGAACAGGCGATAAACGCTGTCGCCGTCCCCGTGATAATTCTTAGCGGCATTAATGCCGCCCTGCGCCGCGATGGAGTGCGCGCGGCGCGGCGAATCCTGGAAGCAGAAACACTGCACGTTGTAGCCCAGTTCGCCAAGCGTGGCCGCAGCGGAACCGCCGGCCAGGCCGGACCCGACCACGATAATGTTGTACTTCCGCTTGTTCGCCGGATTCACCAGCTTCAGATCGAATTTGTGCTTGTCCCAAATGGTCTCGATGGGGCCCGCGGGGATTCTGGCGTCGAGTTCCATATCGCTCCTCTATTGCAGCCTCAGCAAACCGAGCATCACCGACACCGGGATGGAGATGTTGCCGATAGCGACGAACCAGGCGAACGCCGCCGCGAATTTCTTCAAGATGGGGGTGTAGCGCGGATGATTAATGCCCAAAGACTGGAACATGCTCCACAGGCCGTGATAGAGATGCAGGCACAGCAGCGCCATCGCGATGATATAGAAGATGGCTACCGCCGGATGCTGGAACCCGGTGATGACGTTGGCGCGCACGTCCATTTCACCCGTCGGCAAAACGTGCAGCGGCAGCACGCTGCCGACCGTCAAGTGCAGCACGTGGAAAACGACAAAAGCCGCGATGATCGGGCCGCTCCAGATCATGGTGCGCGCGGCGTAGCTGGTGGGCAGGTCGTCTTTCTTGACGTAAGCCTCGGGGCGAGCACGCTGCTTCAAGAGCCACAACTGCACGGAAGCAGTGATGTGCAGGCCGACGCAGGTCAGCAGTACACAGCGCGCGATCCATAGCAGGAGCGGATGCGAGTGCAGGAACTTGGCGTAGTTATTGATCTGTTCGGGATCGGGCGAATAGATCTGCAGGTTGCCGAGCAGGTGGGCGAGCACGTATCCGAACAGGATGACGCCGGTCACGGCCATGACCACCTTCTTGCCGATGGTCGACTGGTAAAAGCCGATCGAGCGATTGAGTTGAGGGGCTGTGGCGATTGCGCTCATGATGTCTTTGGAAAGCTCCAGTATAATCGGATGCGTTGTTCATGGGGACGGTACTCGCCGCGTGCGCATACCCAGTATGATCCAGACGAGCGACCCGAGGATGGCGGCGCGATTGATCCACTTCGCCACGGTCATCTCCGTGCCGCCGTCGTAATGCAGTTCAATGGTGCATGCGCCGCTGCAATCCGGTACCACGGCGAGCAATCCGAGTTTATCAGCGAAGACCCGCCGCGGAGTTCCGTTGACGGTGGCGTGCCAGCCGGGATGCGCGTTCTCCTGCACGCTGACGATCTGCCTGGGTTTCAGATCGCCCGTAATTTGTATCGTTTCGTTATTGAGCCAGCGCACCTGCAAATCGGGAGCGTCCGGCCGGTTGATGGCCGCCACGTACGGGATCAGCGGCGCGGTGTCCACGCCATGAATGGGCGTGCGCTGCACCAAATCGCCAGGCGCCAGGGCGTGCGCGATCGAGTAGTAACGCCAGGGCACACCGAAGATGACGTCGTCGCCATCGCGCCAGAGTTCCGGCAGACGGCCGTCGAATTTGTACGGATGATAGAACGGCTTGTACACCTCGGTGCTGTGCGGACCGGACACGGCCACCGCGCGCACACCCAGTGCCTTAAACCAAAGCATGCTGGCATCGAAGGCGCGATCTTCGGCCGTGAGGTCCGTGGTGATCCCGTAGTTTGCAATAGGCTCGATTTGGTTCACCAGGCTCTGCAGGCAGCAGCCTGTGAGCTGTGGCGTATCGGTAAACGCGTTGAGCCAGAAAGTAGTCGAGCCAGGCACCATCGCGCGGCTCTCGCGCATATGTTGATCGAACCAACGGGCGGTTTTGTATTCACTGGTCTGGGTAATGTCGATGCCGTGGATCAAACGGTAGGCATAGGCGCGATAGTTGACGAATTGAAAAACGCAGAGCGCCGCAAATGCGACCACAAAAACCTGTCTCAATGTCTTCCATCGGGTGATAAAGCGACGCAGGCCAAAGGTTAGACTCAACGTGATGCCCATTTCCATGGCCAGATGGAAGCGGTTCGGTTGCGCGATCAGCGTCAGGCCCAGCCAGTACCAGCCCAGCGTTACCGCCGCCATGTAAAAAGTGAAGAGCAGAAAGAAGCGCAGGTAGACTGGCAATCGCGCAGTGACCCGCAGCAGGACCCACGTTGACAACGCCAGGATCGCCGCGTAGACCAGGTGATGCGGTGCGAAACGGTTGACCGGCAGGAATCCCTGAGTGTTCGCCTGGGTGACGATAACGGCGGAGGGCGGGATCCAGGGGACAGCAAATGCGTAGCCCAGGAACGCCGCAGCACCAATCACCAACCAGTCACGGCGTGAAAACGAGAGCCCGTAGGCCACCACGGCGAAAGCCAGCACGATCGCGCCAGGCCAGTTCGTCAGTGGGACGGAGGCCAGCGCGAGTGCCGCACCGACGATGTAAATTGGTTTGCGCCTTTCGCGCGCCAGATCGAGTGCCAGAATGGCGAGCGGGATCAGTGTAAGTGACGAGACATGCGGACTGTCGCCATAAGATACCGGAGTGTGCAGACGCTGCGCCCACAGCAGGCTGCCCAGATCACGCCGGATCTCCGGCACCAGGAATGCGGACGGCGATACCAGCGAGTAGAGCAATCCGGCGTAGAAACTCCAGCAGACCAGGTGTGTGAGGCGCACAGCCATCCAGAACAGCGTGACCGGACCGAGGCAATACAGCACCGCCACGACGACATGGAATGCCATCGCGGCGCTGATATCCGCAAAATGGGACACCGCCGCAGCCGTCAAGTGCAACCCAGGCGGGTAGACATTTCCGAACGGCAGACCCGCATACCAGAAACGGCACCAGCCGAGATCCGGCCAGTGATCGCGAGCATAACGCGCGTACGCGACAAATACGCCTTCCGTGGTTCCCATGTTCGCCAGATACTCGACGTGGAACATCCGCCACGCAATCGACACGTTCAGGCTGAACAACAGAAGCGAGAGCCACGGCAGAGGGTGGCGCCAACGGGGCATACGGCCATTCTGGCACGGCGCGCTCATTGGTCTACACTGGTGTTCTCATGACCCATCACGTCACCGGACCATTTACCGCAAAACTGGCGCCCCAAGCGCCCGACAACGATGCGGCCCGAAGCGCGAAGCTCGGCCGGATGTCGATCGACAAGCAATTCCACGGCGATCTCGAAGCCGTCAGCAAGGGCGAGATGCTGAGCGCCGTTACAGATGTGAAAGGCTCGGCCGGTTACGTCGCCATCGAGCGCGTGACGGGTACCCTCGCCGGGCGGAACGGATCGTTCGTGCTGCAGCATAACGCCACGATGACTCGCGGCGTGCCTCAACTCGCGATCGTCGTCATCCCCGATTCCGGCACCGATCAACTCACCGGCCTATCCGGTTCGATGGGGATTCAGATCGAAGGCGGCCAGCATTTCTACGAGTTCGACTACACGCTTCCGGAAGCGGATTGAACCGCTAAAGCGAGCCTCACCTGGTCGAGCACGTGCGCCGGGTCGGGATTGTCCACCCGGATCACGTGTCCCGCAGGCCGCCAGCGCTCGAACATGCGCGGACACGCGGAGCCCGCGAAGATGCTGATCAGCGGAACGCCGCAGGCCGCGGCTACGTGCTGGCCGGCGGAATCGTAGCCCACGTAAAGCCGGCTGCGCGCAATGATCGCCGCAAAACCGGCGAATGAGCCGCTCCATGTTTCAACCTTGGCGCCGGACTCCGCGACGGCGCACGCGACTCGTACTGCTTCCTCGCCGCCCGCGCCCTGGTCGATAGTCAGCGGCAGCCCCGTGCGCGCCAGCATGCCCAGCAATTCCGCTTCGAACGGATCCGCGATGCGTTTGGCGGGATTCTCGCCGACACCCAAGCTGAGCGCGATTCCGCCCTGCGTTAGACTCGGCGCCGCCGGCAGAGTGACAAATGGCCGGGCATCGGCGATCCCGAACGTCTGCGCGGCCCAGCGTTGCGCCAGCAGCGGAAGAGGATCGCTACCAGCGCCACCGTATCCGCGGCTTTCGAAAAAATAGTAATGCTCCTCCGGACAGACGGGCAGAAGCCCAAGCTGCGTAAGCCGCGAGTCCGGATCGATGACAATGCTATCGGACCGTGCGAGCGCCGCGCGGAGCTCCGGGCCGGTGGCCAGGCGCTCGCGTAGAGTTCCCCGCCGGTAGTTCACCGGCAGGTGCAGGATGCGCGGATCGGCGGCAAACAATTCCCAGTTCTTGCGCGGCCCGACGAGATAGATCGCGGCCTCCGGAAAGCGGCGCTTGGCCGCGTCGAGCAGCGCGCTGGTCACGGCCACATCGGCGCCCAGCGTCACGCGGGAAAGGACGAGGACCGTGCGTGGCTCGCCCGAAATCCGGCGGGGGATCCGCACACGCCGGTAGCGTTCCACGAGCGCGGCGCTTTCTTCGGGCGCGATGGCCTCCGCAAACAAACGCGCGTAAATGTCGCACAGAGCCGGCTCGAAGCGATCCGCCAGGCCTTCGGCGACCACACGGACAAGCGCATCGGAACACGGATCGTCCGCCAGCGTGCGCACCAGTTCGGTTGGCCACGGTTCGCCGCGAAGACAATAGTCGAGGAGCAGGGCTGCGCTTTCGTTACACGAGATACTTGCCATAAATTCCGGCTGACTACGATTGGAAATACTTGCCGACGATCAGGTCCAGCTTGCGGCGCGTGGCTTCCGGCACTGACTTGCGGTCCGTGATGATGGCGTGCGCCAGCGCCGATCCGCACTTGCAATTTCGCCCGGCGGGCATTTTCTCCACGGCCGCCGCCACCACTTTGCATGCGTTTTCGGCGTTCTTCATCAGGTTCGCGATAATGTCCGTAACAGTCACCGCGTCGTGCTGTGGATGCCAGCAGTCATAGTCAGTCACCATCGCGACCGTCACGTAGCAGATTTCCGCCTCGCGCGCCAGCTTGGCTTCCTGTAAGTTAGTCATGCCGATCACATCCATGCCCCAGCTTCGATATAAATTGGATTCGGCGCGCGTGGAGAAGGCCGGGCCTTCCATACAAAGGTAAGTGCCGCCTTTCTTGGCAGTCACTCCCACTGAGGTGCAAGCCGCGCTGACCACCTCGGCGAGTTGCGGACAGATCGGATCGGAGAAGCCAATGTGCGCCACCAGGCCCTCCCCGAAAAACGTAGAGATGCGCCCGCGCGTGCGATCGACAAACTGATCGGGAATCACGAAGTCGAGCGGCTTGTGTTCTTCCCTGAGCGACCCCACTGCGCTGAGCGAAAGAATGCGCTCGACCCCGAGTGACTTCATGGCGTAGATGTTCGCGCGAAAGTTCAACTCGGACGGCGAGATACGATGGCCGCGGCCATGGCGCGCAAGAAAGGCTACGCGATGTCCGCCGAGCCTGCCCACGACTAAGTTGTCCGAAGGCGGTCCGAAGGACGTCTCGACCACGACTTCTTCCTGCGCTTCAAATCCGGGCATGGAATAGAGCCCGCTCCCGCCAATGATGCCGATTTCTGCTTGCATGTTATGACCTCCTGAAGAAACTGATAAAGTGTAGTAGAGCTGGTATGCCGGTGCCGTCTAGCGCAATCGTATGAATCACCGGCGGCTTGGTCTCGCCTTGCGCCAGGCCGAGCATCGCCTGCACTTCGATTGCGGTGCGCTCGGCGCCGGGCAGATCCGACTTATTGATCACGAACACATCCGCGATCTCCATGATGCCGGCCTTGAGGGCCTGTACATCGTCGCCCATACCAGGTACCAGCACGACCACCGTGACCTGTGCAATGTCCGCGATTTCGACCTCATCCTGACCCACCCCCACCGTCTCGATGAGCACGTAGTCCTTGCCGGCGGCATCGAGCAACGCGGCCATATCGGCGGTAGCCTGCGCGAGTCCGCCGGAAGTTCCGCGCGTAGCCATGGAGCGAATAAAGATGCCGGGATCGGCGTGATGATCGAGCATGCGGATGCGGTCGCCCAGTATCGCGCCACCTGTGCGGCGGCTGGTAGGATCGACGGCGATGATGCCCGCCGTGCGCCCCTGCCGCCGAATTTCGCGCGCCACGGCATCCACCAGCGTGCTCTTGCCCGCCCCAGGCGCGCCTGTGATCCCGGCCACGATCGCCCGGCCCACGCGCGGCCGCAGCTCCTGCAACAGGTCCAGCGCCTGCGGATCGCGATTCTCGATCCCCGTAGCGGCGCGAGCCAGCGCGCGCGCGTCGCCTTCCGCAATCTTGCGCGCCCACTCGGTCATCGTGTGTTAAGCAGTTGCCGGGCGATCACCAGCCGCTGGATTTCGCTGGTGCCTTCACCGATCGTGCAGAGCTTCACGTCGCGGTAAAACTTCTCCACGGGGTAGTCTTTGATGAAGCCGTAGCCGCCGTGAATCTGCACGGCCTCGTTGGCCACCTGCACGGCTGCCTCCGACGCGAAGAGCTTGGCCATGGCGGATTCCTTGGTGACGCGGCGGCCGTGATCGAGCATCCACGCGGCGCGATAGTTGAGCAGGCGCGCGGCATCGATAGAGGTGGCCATATCGACGAGCTTGTTCTGAATCGCTTGGAACTCCGAAATCGGCCGGCTGAACTGGCGGCGCAGCTTGGAGTAGCGCAGCGCGGCGTCATAGGCGCCTTGAGCCATACCGATAGCCAGCGCCGCGATCGAAACGCGTCCCCCGTCGAGCACCTTAAGGCTATCGACGAATCCCTCGCCGCGCTTGCCCAACAACTGCGTTTGCGGGATGCGGCAATTTTCGAAGATCACTTCGCCGGTGGCGCTGGCGCGCAGGCCGAGCTTGTTCTCTTTCTTGCCGGGGCGGAACCCGGGCGTACCATGCTCGATGATGAACGCGGAGATGCCGTGCTGCGCGGCCGTGCGATCCGTGACGGCCATCGCCACACAAACGTTCGCGTAGTGCGCATTGGTGGTGAATGTCTTCGCGCCATCGAGCACCCAGCATTCGCCCTCCAGGCGCGCGGCCGTGCGCGTTCCGGCGGCATCGGAACCCGCTTCCGGCTCGGTCAGCGACCAGCAGCCGATCCACTCGCCAGACGCCAGGCGCGGAATGTAGCGGCGGCGCTGCTCGTCGCTGCCCGTCTTATATATATGGTTGCTGCAGAGCGAGGTGTGCGCCGCGACGATAATGCCCACCGACCCATCCACGCGCGACAGCTCTTCGATGATGATGCTGTACTCGATGTAGCCCAATCCAGCGCCGCCCAGGTCTTCCGGAAAAATCGAGCCCATGTAGCCCAGCTTGCCCAGCTTGCGGATGACTTCCATGGGAAAGATCTGCGCCTCGTCCCACTCCATGACGTGCGGCGCGATTTCCGCCTCGGCGAATTCGCGGACGGCTTTGCGAAGCTGCACCTGTTCGGGCGTGTACTCGAAATCCAAGGGCTAGACGATCTCCTCCTGGGCGGCGTCCCAGTACACCGGCCGCTGCCCGAGAAAACTCTCGACGGCCATGCGGCAGGCGATCGACACGCGGAAGCCCAGCTCGAACGGGCAATTGGGCTCCTGGCCCGAGCGGGTGCATTCGAGAAAATTGCGCATGTGGGCGTTGGGCGCGGTGCGCGTCGAGCCGAGCATTTCCTCGCCGTCCGCGCGATTCACCTTCTGCGGCAGGTAGCGGATCTGCTGGCTCTTCGAGATAGTGCCGTCGGTGCCGAGCACATCCTCGGTCGAGCCCAGCTGGTTGTTGCCGAAGCAAGAATCCCACGAAAACAGAATTTCCTCGAAATGCTCCAGCGTTACGTTCATCGTATCGGGCACTTCGCGGCCGTCCTTCCACAGATAGATGCCACCCACCATGTTGGCCGTGTGCGGAATCTTGAGGTCAAGCACCTTGTACCAGAAGGCCACCTGGTGGCACATGTTTTCGTAGACATTGCCGCCCGAATAATCCCAGAAGAATCGCCAGTTGATGTAGCGGTTGGGGTCGAAGTCGCGCTGCAGCGCCTCGCCCAGGAATGCCGGCCAGATGATGTTCTCCGGCGTCATGTCGGGGAACACGGGCCGCGACCACTGCGGCTTGCCGTGCGGCGTGTTCCGGTACATGTGCGCGTGGATCGCGGTGATCTTGCCGACATTGCCGGTCCTCAGAAAGTTGACCGCATCATTGACCTGCCCGGACGAGCATCCCTGGTGGCCGATCTGCACTGTGCGCCGGCCCGCTTTCTGATAGGCCGCGCGCATGCGCTTGGCATGTGCCACGCTGAAGGCCATCGTTTTTTCCTGGTAGACGTGCTTGCCGGCATCCAGCGCGGCGACGAAATGCTCGCAATGCAGGTGCTGCGGCGTGGCGATCAGTACGGCGTCGATGGTCTTGTCGTCGAGCAGGTGGCGGTAATCCAGATAAGTCTTGGCGCCGGGCGCAATCGCGTGGGCATCTTCCAGGCGGCGGGTGTAGATGTCGGCGATGCCTGCGAACTCGGTGTTCGGGCATGCCAGCGCATCGCGCATGATCTGCGTGCCGCGGTCGCCCGCGCCGATAATGCCCAGACGGATGCGATCGTTCGCGGCCAGGATATTCGGCGCGGCGATAGCGCCTGCCAGACTACTGGCCACTTTGCCGATGAAAATCCGGCGAGACTGCATGGAAACTCCTTCGAGAGCACACGTTTCGCGCGCGGAGGAATGGGCGGAATGGTGCTAACGATCAGCATAACATTGGCTCACTGCGCAAGTGTGTTTGGTTGTTCTATTCTTGCCGAAGGGCGGTAGCGGGATCGATGCGACTGGCGCGAGATGCGGGCACCAGACATGCCAAGGCGCCGACGGCTACGAGAAGGGCCGTTGCCGCCGCGAAGGTCAGCGGATCGGTGGGACTCACGTCGTAAACTAGCGCGGCGATCAGGCGCGTCACCCCGGCCCCCGCGGCAGCCCCAAGCAGCGCACCGCAGCCGAGCAGGGCGACTCCCCGGCCGACCACCAGGCGCAGCATCTTGCGCCGATCGGCGCCCAATGCCATGCGCAGACCGATCTCGCGCGTGCGCCTCGAAACACCGTAGGAGATCACGCCGTAGACTCCGATTACGGCCAGCAGCAGCGCCATCGCGGCGAAGATCCCCATCAACCAACCGAGAAATCGCGGGCGCGATGTTTCTGCTCTGACTAACTCCTCCAGTGTGCCGGAGTGGTAAATGGTGATCGCCGGATCGGCCTGCCGGAGCGCGTGCCGAATGGTCGCCAGCATGGTTTCAGGGGGAGTCGCGGTGCGCACGAAGAGGGAGAAGTCCCGCGAGCGCTCGTTGAAGACCTGGAACAGGTCCGGGTCAGCCGTGGGATTCGCGGGCAGACTCCGGTACTTCAGGTCACCGATCACGCCGACGATCGTCAGCCAGGGTCTGGTGGATTTCACGCCGCCCACCTTGATGCGCTTTCCGAGCGGGTCCTGTCCCAGCCAAAAGCGCCTGACGAGATTCTGTGTCACAATCGCAACGTTTGCGTTATTGCGAGTTTCGTGTTCCGTGAAGCCGCGCCCGAAGAGGAATCGCGTGTGCAGAGTTCGAAAGAAATCGCCGGATACGCGGTGGAAATAAGCGCGCGGCATTGTATGAGCGTTCATCGGCGGCTGACCTTCGGCGGTATAGAAAATGGCACTGCTGCCGATCAGCGGGGTATCCGTGGCGATCGCGGCCGACTCCACCGATGGCAGTACATGGATGCGCCCGAGAATATCGTTCGCCGCAACCACTACTTTCGAGTCCGGCTGATCGGCGGCGGCGCCGCCCGAAAGCTGAAATTCAGGC
Organism: Bryobacteraceae bacterium; assembly: GCA_035541265.1. GTDB lineage: Bacteria > Acidobacteriota > Terriglobia > Bryobacterales > Bryobacteraceae > Bog-159. Next base: position 25,011 of record DATKNQ010000139.1, on the reverse strand, counting down.
AGGCTTATCCTGAAGTTCACCACGTGGTTCGGGTCGTAGCCGGGGTTGATGGCGGCCAGATGCTGCAGGCTCCGAATCGCCAGCCCGGCGCCAATCAACAGCAATACGGAAAGTGATACTTCAGCCACCGCCAGTACGTCCTGCAAACGGGCGCCCCTCCGTCCGGAGGTCGATCGGCCGCTATTTTGATTGAGGGAATCCTCGAAGCCGGCCGAGCCGATTTGCGTCGCGGGCGTCAAGCTGAGCGCGAGCGTCACCACGGCACAGACCAGGATCGTAAACAGGATCACCGCGGCATCCACACTGGGGTGGATGTACGTCGGAAGCTGCATCGGACTCGCCGACATCAACACACGGATCGCATAAAAGGCGCATGCGATGCCCGCCGCGCAGCCGAATGCGACCAGCACCGCGCTTTCGGCGATCAGTTGCCGGATCAGTCTGCGGCGTCCCGCACCCAGTGCCATGCGCATCGCTATTTCATGGCGGCGTGCTTCGGAGCGCGCGAGCGGCAGGTTCGCCACATTCGTGCAGGCGATCAGCAGGACGAATCCCACCGCGGCCAGCAGCACCAGCAGAGGCTTGCGGAAGTCGCTTAACACCTCCCGCTCGAGCGGGCTGACCTCCACGCCGCGAGCTTCATTGGTCGCGGAGTAGGATCGCGCGAGACGGCTCGAAATGCCGTCGAGCTCAGCCTGCGCCTGTTCGACGTGTACACCCGAGCGCAGGCGCGCCAGCACCCTGAAGCCGCGGGTGCCGCGATCGCCTAGCTCCTCGGCGCTACCCGCCATCACGAACGGCACCCAGACTTCGGCCTGATCCGTCAGGCCCAGAAAGCCGGCCGGGGCTACCCCGATGATGGTGTAGGTGTGCTCGTCAAGCTGCATGTGCTTGCCGACAATATTGGCATCCCCGCCAAAGCGGCTTTTCCAGGCGGCATCGCTGAGCACGGCTACGGCGTCTCCGAGCGGCACGCGATCTTCATCGGGGCTGAAGGTTCGCCCCAAAGCGGCGCGGACTCCGAGTAACGAAAAATAAGGCTGCGAAACGAACTCTCCGGCAATGCGCTCCGGCCTATCAATGCCGCGGAGTGCAAACTGGGCATCGCCGAAAGCCGCCATGGCTTCAAACGAGCGGCTTTGGTCCCGCCAATCCTGATAATTGGGATAGGAAGCACCGGGCCTCTCGACCCGCACGCGCTTGACGTTGCCCACAGCACCACCAGCTTTCCAGAGTTGGGGTACGGCAGCCCGCGCAGGACGGCTGCATCCACGATGGTGAAGATCGCGGTGTTCGTGCCGATCCCGAAGGCCAGCGTGAGCACGGCCACGGCCGCGAATGCTTTGTTCCGGACCAGCACACGCACCCCGTAGCGCAGGTCCTGCCAGAGAGTTTCGAGCCAGATACTGATTTGCATTTCGTGCCGGGTCTCCTTCAGCGTGGTGAGATTACCGAACTGCCGGCGGGCGGCATGGAGCGCTTCGTCCGGGCTCATACCCTGAGACCCGTAACGCTCGGAGAGCATGGCCATGTGGCCGTCCACCTCTTCATCAAAATCGTCGCGGTAGCGGCGGCGCCAGTCCATCATTTACCTCTCATGCGCGAGGCGCAGAAGACGACGGATCGTCTCGGAGATTTTGCGCCAATCGTCCGCCTCCTGCGCCAATTGTTTGTGGCCGTTCCTGGTAATGGAATAGAACTTCGCCCGGCGATTGTTTTCCGACGCGCCCCATTCCGCAGTGATGGAGCCCTGCTGTTGCAGGCGGAGGAGCGCGGTGTACACGGTGCCTTCGTTCAATTCGAGGACGGATTCGCTCACCTGCTCGATGCGCCGCGCGATTCCGTATCCGTGCAGCGGCCCCAAAGCGTTCAAGGTCTGAAGCACCATGAGATCGAGGGTGCCCTGAAGTACATCCGTCTTCTTACGGTCCAGGCCGGCTTCTTTGGACATTCCAGAGGAGTCTATCACGTCCCCATTGGAATGCCCATAGGAGCTGGTGCGCGTTACCATAAGCCTTTGGCGCAAACTCCCCGGCTCTTCCTCATCGATTCGTTCGGCTTTATCTTTCGTGCGTACCACGCGCGCGCGCGCAGCGCTGCGCCAGCCATGCGCACCAGCACCGGCCTGTCCACCGAGGCGGTGTATATCTTCAATAACATGCTGCGCAAGCTGGAGAAGAGCTATGCGCCCGAATACATCGCCGCCGTTTTCGAAAGCGGCGCACCGGTGGCGCGCATGGCAGAGTTTGCCGAATACAAGGCCAACCGCGCTGAAATGCCGCCTGACCTGCGCGAGCAGATCCCGTACATCCGCCGCATCCTCGACGCCATGCGGATCCCGATTCTGGAGTATCCCGGCTTCGAGGCTGACGACGTGATCGGCGCCATCGCGCGCCGCGCCGAGCGCGACGGCCTGCGGGTGGTGATCGTGTCGAGCGACAAGGACATGATGCAGATTGTCAGCGAGCGGGTCTCGATGCTGAATCCCGCTAAAGACGATGAGTGGTACGACCCGGCGAAGGTCAAAGATTTTCTGGGCGTGCTGCCCGGGCAGGTGGCCGACCTGTTCGCGCTCAAGGGCGACGCCATCGATAACATACCGGGCGCGCCCGGCATCGGCGATAAAGGCGCGCGCGACCTGATCGAACATTTCGGCACCGTCGAAGCGGCTATCGAACGCGCCGCCGAAGTCGAGCGCAAGATGTATCGCGAGAGCCTGCAGAATAACGTCGAGCGGATCCTGATGAGCAAGCGCCTGGCGACCATCGATACCTCGGTGCCGATCGAATTCACGCTCGAATCGGTGCGTGCGCAGGAGCCGGATCCGGCCGCGTTGAAGCAGGCTTACAAAGATCTGGAGTTCTACAGCCTGCTGAAGGAACTCGGGCCTTCGGAGGACACCCGCAAACGCGACTATCAGACGCTTGAATCGGCCGGCGCGCTGGCCGGCTGGCTGGCGGCGATTCCGCCCGGCGCGCCCGTAGCGGTGGCGATCGCCAAGTCGGAGGCGGGCGATCTGGCGCTCGATACGGCCGGCCTTGCCTGGAAGCACGGTGAGGCGCGCGCGGTCCCGGCGTCCCTGATCGGCGCGCTCAAGCCGTTTTTGGAAGACGCGGCGCGTCCCAAGATTGCGTGCGACGTGAAGTCCACTTTGCTGGCGCTCGATCAGCTGGAGATCGCCGCCGCCGGATTCGCGCACGACATCATGCTATATGCGTTCCTGCTGGACGCCGATCCGTCGGGCTGTCCTCTGGAGGAGCAGGCGCGCCGCCGGCTCGATCTGAAGTTGGGACAGTCGCCCGAACAGCACGCCGATATCGCGCTCGAGATTCATGCAATGTTGCGCCCGGCGGTCGTCGAGCGCGGCCTGGAAAAACTGTATGCGGAAATCGAGTTGCCGCTGGCGGGCGTGCTCGCACGCATGGAGCGGACTGGCGTCCTGATCGACCGCGCGGAACTGGCGCGCCTTTCGCGGTTGATGGAGCGCGATATTACGCGGCTCACCGGCGAAATCCACGCGCTGGCGGGCAAGCCGTTCAACATTAGCTCGCCGCAACAATTGGGACGCATCCTGTTCGAAGACCTGGGACTGCCGGCGCCGGTCAAATACGGCAAGGGCAAGACGATTTCGACCGCGGCGGATGTGCTGGACGAACTGGCCGCGGATTACGAAATCGTGCGCAAGGTGCTCGAATACCGCCAGCTCACCAAGCTGAAAGGCACTTACGTGGATGCCCTGCCGGCGCTGATCGATCCGCGCACGGGCCGCCTGCACACCAGTTTCAACCAGACCGGCGCGGCCACTGGCAGGCTGTCATCTTCGAATCCGAATTTGCAAAATATTCCGATCCGCACCGAGTTGGGCCGCGAGATCCGCGCGGCGTTTATCCCGCGGCCCGGATGGAAGCTGGTGGTGGCGGATTATTCGCAAATTGAGTTGCGGCTGCTCGCGCATTTTTCGCGCGATCCGGTGCTGGTGGAAGCCTTCCGCAACGGCGAGGACATCCACACACGCACGGCCGCGGAAGTACTGGGAATCCCGCCGTTGATGGTGACGCCGGAGGCGCGCCGCAGCGCGAAAGCCGTGAACTTCGGCATCGTCTACGGCATCAGCCCGTTCGGCCTCGCCGCGCAGTTGGGGATTTCGCAGAAGGAAGCGCAAACCTATATTGAGAGCTATTTCACCCGGTACGCCGGCGTCCGCAGATTCCTCGATGCGACGGTTGCGGAAGTGCGGCGCACAGGCGTAACGCGAACGCTTTTCGGGCGCGAACGGCCCATTCCGGATATCAATAGCCGCAACCCGAATTCGCGCGGATTTGCCGAGCGGACGGCGGTGAATTCGCCGCTGCAGGGAACGGCGGCCGACCTGATCAAGCTAGCCATGGTCCGCATCGACGCGGAGATGACGCGACGCGGCGGCGCGGCCATGCTGCTGCAAGTGCACGACGAACTGGTCTTCGAAGCACCGGCGGCGGAATCTGCGGAAATTGCGGCACTGGCCAAGCGCGAGATGGAGCAGGTGTGCCGGCTCGAGGTGCCGCTGCTCGCGGATGTCGGAATCGGGGACAACTGGCGGGAGGCGAAGTAGCACCCCCGGGCACAACATGAGGTGCCGGATGGCGCGTCAGCGGGTCGGTGGCGGCGCACGCGCGGGGAGCAGCCGGTTCTTCGTGAATTAGAAATTCTTTTCTTATCCAACGGGGGGGCTTTTCTATTGCTAAAGGATATGGATCTCCGCTGCTGATACGTTGGTTCTAGAACCGCAAGAGGACCTGCCAGCCTTGCTGATCGCGCGTTTCGGCCAGAAAAAATTAGCCTTGGTTAATCTTACCGATTGTTTTCCAAATTATTTCAGGATATTATTATCGTGGTTCACGGTTAATTATCTTGTTGGCCACACGAGGTGGATAGTTCCATGGTTGACGAATCGACGTTTCAGGCGACGGGGTTGGAGTTGGCGACGTTTGGTGAGGTGCTGTACGCCTTCAGCGCGTTGCGTTCCACTTCGGGACGGCGCCGGGCGGCGCGGGCCGCCGACGAGATGCTCCCTTGGGGCGAGGCCCTGCCAGGCGCCGCCGTGGATTTCGAAGTTCCACAAAAGCCCCCCAAAGTAATGATGCCAGCGCCGCGGCGGCCGGAAATTGTGCCTCCGCAGCGGGTCGTCAAGACCCGGCGCAGCTCCGGCCGCTGCCAATGCGGCGAGTGCCGCACCTGCCAGGAGAACGCGCGCTGGGAGCGCATCTTTCAGGAGAAATTTGCGAATTCGGACTATTATCACCACGATATCCGAATCCGCTACGCGTCGCCCCTGAGCAGCGTATAGTCCAGGCATGCACGGCGCGGAGCGGAGGCCGTCCCCTATACTGGGGTAATGGCAACTGCGATTAAACTCGTCGAACCCGCGCAGAACGAATTCCTGGCTGATCTCGAAAAGCGCGCCAATCGTCCGAATCATTTCTTCCGCACCATGGCCAACCGGCCCGAAGTATTGAAAAACTTCGTGCCGCTCTACGGCGCGATCATGGGGTCTGGCCCCGTCGACCGGCGCACCAAAGAGCTGGTCTATCTCACCGTCTCCTACACCAACAAATGCGCCTATTGCACTGCGGCGCACGTCGCCTCGGGCCGCAAAGGCGGCGTTTCCGACGACGAGATGAAGGCTCTCCAGACCGCGCAGGATGGTGGCTTCACGCCCCCCGAGCGCGCGGCCATTCAATATGCCCGCGAGTTGACCCGCACGGCGGATGGCGCGCAGACGCGCGCGGCGCTCGACGAATTCTACAGCAGTGAACAGATCGTCGAGATCACGCTGATCGCGGCGATGGCCAATTTCACCAACCGTTTTAATAACGGCCTCGATCTCCTGCCGGAGTAAGCAGCCTGCATTCATGGCCATCCTCAGCGGAATTCATCCGGTACTTGAGAGTCTGAAGTCCGGTCGGCCGCTCGACCGGATTCTGATCGCCAAAGGCGCGGCCGGACCGCGTTTGCAGGAGATTATCGACCTGGCGCGGCGCGGCTCGGTGCCCGTGCGCTTTGAAGACCGCGCCAGCCTCGACCGCCTGGCGGGCACGCCCGCACATCAAGGCGTGGTGGCGATGGGGACGGCGCAGCAATATGCGGACCTGGACGATGTCGCCGAAGCGGGGCTGCTGGTCGTGCTCGATGGCGTAGAGGACCCGCATAATTTGGGGGCAATCGTGCGCACGGCGCATGCCGCTGGCGCGGGCGCGGTGATTATCCCCGAGCGGCGGGCGGCCGGATTGACCGACGTCGCGGCGAAGGCCGCGGCCGGCGCACTCGCCTATTTGCCCGTCGTGCGCGTCACCAATGTGAATCGCACGCTCGAAGATCTCAAGCAGCGCGGCTACTGGATCTATGGGCTCGACGAGCGGGGCGCTGAGGATTACGACCGCGTCGCGTACAACGCGCCCACAGTGGTCGTGTTCGGCGGCGAGGGAAAAGGCCTGCACGAGCAGGTGAGCAAGCGCTGCGACGTGCTGCTGCGGATTCCGATGGAGGGCCAGATCCCGTCATTGAATGTCTCGGTGGCCGCCGGCGTGGTGTTGTTTGAATGGAAACGGCGGCTGCGCGCCACATAGTAGAATCAAAGGTCATGCGGAAATTGCGGTGGTGTTTGTGGCTGGCTCTCGCTGTGCCCGTGTGGGCGGCGCAGCCGGTACATGCGCGGCACGGCATGGTGGTCACGGTCGAGCCGCACGCCACCGATGCGGGTCTGGCGGTGCTTCAGGCGGGCGGCAACGCGGTGGATGCAGCCGTGGCGGTGGGCTTCGCACTGGCCGTCACGCATCCTTCGGCGGGTAATCTGGGCGGCGGTGGATTTATGCTGATCCGCTTTGCCGACGGCCGTTCGACGTTCCTCGATTTCCGCGAGCGGGCGCCCGAACACGCCTCGCGCAACATGTACCTGGATGCTGCGGGCAAGCCCACCCAGGATAGCGTCGTGGGCTATCGCGCGGCGGGCGTGCCTGGATCGGTGGCTGGTTTCGCATACGCCTCGCACAAGTACGGAAAGAAGCCGTGGGCCGATGTGGTGACGCCGGCAATCGATCTCGCGGCGAAAGGCTTTCCGGTTTCGTACGGTTTGGCGAGGTCGCTCGAGCATGGCAGCAAGCTGCTGAGCCGCTTTCCGGAATCGAAGCGCATTTTCCTGCGCGACGGCAAGCCCTACGAAGCGGGCGATGTCTACGTGCAGCCGGACTTGGCGCGCACGCTCGAGCGCATTCGCCGCGAGGGCGCGCGCGACTTCTACGAAGGCGAGACAGCCCGCCTGCTGGCCGCCGATATGGAGCGGCACGGCGGGCTGATCACGGCCGCCGATCTGAAAGATTACGCCGTCGCCGAGCGCAAGCCGCTGACCGGCACTTATCGCGGATACGAAATCGTTAGCGCGCCGCCACCCAGTTCCGGTGGAATCGGCATTCTGCAGATGCTGGGCGTGCTGGAGGGTTCCGGGTACGAAAAATCCGGCGCGGGTTCGGCGGCCGAACTGCACTTTCTGGCGGAAACCATGCGGCGCTATTTTGCGGACCGCGCCGCGTTTCTGGGCGATCCGGATTTTGTCGAGAACCCTCTGAACAAGCTGCTCGACAAAGCCTACATCACGCGGCTGCGGCAGTCGATCGATCCGGAACACGCCACCCCCAGTTCACAGGTGCATGCCGGCAAGCCGCCGGGAGCCGAGAGCACCCAGACCACGCATTTTTCAATCGTGGACGCCGAAGGCAATGCCGTCGCGGTGACATATACGTTGAATGGCAGCTACGGCGACGGCGTAACGGTGCCAGGACTCGGATTCCTGTTGAACAACGAAATGGACGATTTCGCCGCCAAGCCCGGCGAGCCGAATGTTTATGGCCTGGTGCAAGGCGAGGCGAACGCCATTCAGCCGCGCAAACGGCCGCTTTCTTCGATGACGCCGACCATCGTGGCGCGCGACGGCAAGCTCTCTCTGGTATTGGGCACGCCCGGCGGCCCGACGATCATCAACAGCGTGCTCCAGGTGCTGGTCAACGTGGTCGATTTCGGCATGAACGTACAGGATGCCGTCGATTTTCCACGCATTCATCATCAGTGGTTGCCGGATCAGCTCATCATAGAGCGCGGCTTTTCGCCGGATACGATCCGGCTGCTCGAAGCCCGCGGACACAAGATTCGCAACGTCAATTCGTTCGGCGAAGTGGCGGCCATCGAATCGCGCGACGGGTGCCTCGAAGGCGCGGCCGACCCGCGCACCGAAGGCACGGCTAGAGGATATTGAGCATGTATCACGTTTTATCCACGCATCTGTTTGTCAATCACCGGCTGACGGTTGCGCAATTAGATAAGGTGCAGCACACAGGGATCCCGGCCGTGGAGATCTTCTGCGCGCGGCAGCACCTGGATTACCGCGATCGCGCCCAGATCGCCGAATTGGGCCATTGGTTCCGGGAGTCGGAGCTGCAGCTGCATTCCGTGCACGCGCCCATGTACACGGACGAAATTTGGGGCCGCTCGGGGCCGCATGCGGTCATCAGGATCACCGAACCGGTCAAGGGCAGGCGCCTGGAGATGGTGGACGAGATCAAGCGCGCGCTTGAGATCGCCGAGACGGTCCCGTTCAAATACCTGGTGCAGCATATCGGGGTATCGGGCGAGGAATACTCGGAACGGGCCGTGGAGGCGGCGTTTTCCGCGCTCGAGCAGATCAGCCTGTTTGCGCGGCAGCGCGGCGTCGAGGTGCTGCTCGAAAACATTCCCAACGGCCTGTCGAGCGGCGAGCGCCTGATGCTGTTTTTGGAGTTGACGCACCTGGATCTGAATTTCGTCTTCGACGTAGGCCACGCGCATATCGGCGAAGGCGTGGAAGCCGCGTTCCACGTGATGAAAGAACGCATCCGCTCAACGCACATTCACGACAACGACGGCCAGACTGACAAGCATTGGTTTCCCCTGGTGGGCGAAGGCGGAACGATCGACTGGAAGAGCACGATGAACCTGTTGCGCACCCGCGCGGACCAATACCCGCTGCTGCTGGAACTGAAAGAAGCGCCCGAATCGTCGCTGGCGCAGGCGGCCGAGATCTTCGATCGGCTGGAGGACCTGTGAGCGCTCCCCGGATCACCATCGCGGAAGCCGCGCGGCACGCCGGCGAATCCGTCGAGATCGCCGGCTGGCTCTACAACCTGCGCAAATCCGGCAAGATTGTTTTCCCTATCCTGCGCGACGGCACCGGCCTGATGCAGTGCGTGGCCGTGAAGAGCGCGCTAACCGAGGCGCTGTTTGAAACCATCAAGAACCTGACGCAGGAATCGTCCATCATCGTCACCGGCAAGATCCGCGCCGAACAGCGTGCCGTGGGCGGCTACGAAATGGACGTCGAGAATCTCGAAGTGGTGCAGCGCGTGCCGGAGTCCGATCCCTACCCGATCACGCCCAAGGAACACGGCATCGAGTTTCTGATGGATCACCGGCATCTCTGGCTGCGCAGCCAGCGGCAGCACGCTATCATTCGCGTGCGGCACGAGGTGATCCGGGCGGTGCGCGACTATTTCGATGCGCACGGCTTCACGTTGGTGGATACGCCCATCTTCACACCGGCCGCCTGCGAAGGCACTACGACGCTGTTCGAAGTGAACTACTTCGAAGACAGCAAGGCTTACCTGACGCAATCCGGCCAGCTCTACAACGAAGCGACCGCCATGGCGTTCGGCAAGGTCTACACTTTTGGGCCGACGTTCCGCGCCGAGAAATCGAAAACGCGGCGGCATCTGACCGAGTTCTGGATGGTCGAGCCGGAGATGGCTTACGCCACGCTCGAGGACGTGAAGCAGCTCGCCGAAGACATGCTGGTGTTCGTCGCCGGGCGCGTCCTCGAAAACCGTCGCGAAGAGCTGAAGGTGCTGGAGCGCGACGTTTCCAAGCTCGAAGCTATCCAGAAACCGTTCCCGCGCATGAGCTACGACGAAGCTGTGAAAGTGCTCGAAGCGCAGGGCAGCGAAATTCAGTGGGGCGGCGACTTCGGCGGTACCGACGAGACGCTGCTCAGCGAAGGCTTCGACCGGCCACTGATGGTGGATGGCTACCCGGCGGCGGTGAAGGCGTTCTACATGGCGCCCGATCCGGCGCGGCCGGAAGTGGCGCTCGGCGTGGACGTGCTCGCGCCCGAGGGCTACGGCGAAATCATCGGCGGCGGGCAGCGGATTCACGATCTCGACCTGTTGCGCCAGCGCATCGCGGAACAGAATCTGCCGCAGGAAGCGTTCGATTGGTATCTCGATCTCCGCAAGTATGGCAGCGTGCCGCACGGCGGCTTCGGCATGGGCATCGAGCGCTGCGTAGCTTGGATGTGCGGGCTCGAGCACGTGCGCGAGACCATCGCGTTTCCGCGCATGCTGTACCGGCTGAAGCCGTAACCGCGCCCTTACGGCGTGATCTCAAAAATCGTCCCCGTGCCGGAACGGCCGCCACTGAGCCTTCCGCCGTTGCTGGTGGTGCCAAACAGCGATCCGCCGTACAAAAGCAGCGGCGCTTCCGGATTCGTGCCATCGGTGTCGACGAAGGTGTGTAACACCGCAAAATTGCCCTGGGGGTCTAACCTGAAGACCGTTCCGCAGGAGCACGAAGCGCCGCCATGGTTGGCGGTGCCGAACAAATTGCCGGCAGAATCCTGCACCAGACCGCCCCAGGGATTCGCGCCGTCGCTGCCGCCCTGGAAGTTATACAGCACCGTTTCGTGGCCGGTTGTGTCCAGTTTGAAGATAGTCCCCGACCCGTAAAGGCCGCCATCGAAAGTAGTGCCGTACAAGTTGCCCTCCGCGTCGTGGACTAGCGCGCCGCGCGGATCCGATCCGTCCGGCGAAAAACCGAACCCATAGAGCAAAGTCTGGCCCGAGTGATTCAGCTCGAATATCTCGCCGCAGCCTCCGACGTTAGTCTCGACGGCCTCGAACGGCTCACTGTTGTCGCAGTCCGCGACTCCGCCATTCTCGGTCGTGCCGTAGACATTGCCCGCTCCGTCTGAGATCAGGCCATGCGTTGGATTCGCTCCGTCGGCGGCTCCCAACCCGGCGAATTTGTGCAACAGTAAAAACCTCCCAGAGGTCGGCTCCTCTTCGAAGATGACGCCGCAGCCGGAGTCGCGGCAAATGGAGAGAATGCCGCCAACGACGGTCGTTCCGTACAGGGCGCCCGCGGCGTCGCCGGCCAAGTCGCCGGTGGGAATCGCCCCGTCGGTATAGTCGAAGGCATGTAGAACCGTCTGGTTCCCGGACGGGTCCAGCTTGAAAATCACACCGCCGCCGTAGCTTCCGGCGAACGCCGCCGTGCCATACAGATTCCCCAGCGCATCGCGGATCACGCCGCCCCAGGGCTGCGCGCCATCCGCCGCGCCGGTGAAGGTATAAAGGACCGTCTCAATCTTCGTCGATGGCACTAACTTGAACACGACCCCGCAGCCGGGACCGGGATAAGTCACCAGCGGACAGTTCACATCGCCGCCGAAAGTAGCAGTACCGTAAAGATTGCCGGTCGCATCGCCAACCAGGCGTCCGTATTGTGGATAGCCGCCATCGGCGCCGCCCGAAAATGTGTAGAGAGTTGTAAAGCTCTGTGCCAGGCACTTACTCGCCGCAGCCGCCAGTAAGATCGTGCCAATCCGCAAAGCCTGCATCGTCAAGTTCATCACCTTTCCTTTCCGCATCCCAGCCGATGCTTTCCGGGCATCATATTGCCGCCCGGGCGGATTGTCAAGATACCAAGTCTCGGCTGTGTCGGCGGGTTGTGCGGTCATAAAACGGCCACACTCACTTCGACTTCTTCAGCCGCGCATTCGGCTCCAACGTCCGCCAATTCGTCCGCAGGCCCGCGCCGATATGAAACTTCGTCCCCGGGATTTGAAGGATGCCGGTACCAGGAGCCTGGGGCGTGTAAGCCTCCTGCGTGGGAATGTTGGCGGTTACCGGCATCTCCGGCATTCCTCCATCCTTAACAGGCAGGTTCAGCAACACTTGGCCGCCGTCATGCCGCGGCTCTGATGCGAGCATCTCGCCGTAGAACTCGGCGCGCGAGTGGTCCCACTCCAATTCCGCGATCTCAATCGTCAGAGTGGTGACCGCCTGCGGCGATCGCGATCGCTCCAGCCCGCGAATCCGCCCGGTAACCAGAGCGCCTGCTGGAATCATCGTCTTTCCTTTGCGGCGTACGTCGTTGACGACATGCCCGCGCAGAAGATCGCCCACGTGAGCCGTGGCGGAATCGATGGCGGTCTCCAACTGGATCGCCATCGTGAGACCCGCGGGCAGATCCACCACACGCGTCTGAGGCGCCGCATTCAATGCCGGCGGCGGCTGCACGTCAAAGCGGACCGCCGACTCGGCCTGATACTCGCGGCAATGCGAGAACTGGATTTCGTTCCGATATGCCTCGCCGGATGACAGCGCCAGAAGTGTGGTGGCGGCTTGCGGCAGCAGTGCCGGCGAATCGCCAATGCGCATCGGTGCATAGTCGATGGCTGTCGCCGCGAGCTGCACGCCCAACTCCGGCGGTACCTCATCCGCCCGCACTTCCATACGGACGAGTTCCAGGGAGGCTGGGTCCACCCAAAACGAGCCGCTCGTACCGGCGTTCGCCGCGGCCCGATAGGTTCGGATCTGGTATCCGCTCCAAGCCTTTGGCACACGAAAATCAAAGCGCGCCACAGGGCGTCCAGCCATGTCTTCGTTGCCGTGATATTGGATCACGGCATGATCGCCCTGAAAGACTGTGCGCGCCTGCAAGGCAAAAACGCCGGTGCCCATCAGGCCCTGGTTCACGAAAGATGACGGATCGCTATCGCGGAATTGCCGCGCGCCCGGCCACGACAGCAGTTCCTTGCCTTCCAGATTGGAAACCTCGAGGAGCACGGTATCCAGCCGGCTGAAGGCCTTCTCACCGCGGCCCCGCACTGAGCGGTCGATGGTTTCCAGGCACGTATAGTTATGAACCTGCGACAGCGCCTGGCGCACCTGCTCTTTGAAACGCGCAAGCAGCACGGGCGAAGCCGCATTCGGCTGGAACAATTCGTAATCGGAATAAGCGTGGATGTTCCGGAAGGTCGCCCCGCGCCACTTCAAAGTCACCGTGGCCTCGGCCGGCAACCAGAACGTCTGCGGAATACCTTGCAATTGCACTTGACCAAACCGCAGTTCCGTGGTGGCCGCCTGCAGATCGGGGTTGGCTACCGGAGCCAGCAGTTCCGTGCGCATGCGGAGGATCTGGTCATTCTCCGCGTCGATCCAGGCCAATCCCTTCACCAGGATTTCGAGCGCCTGCGCGCCGGACGTCAGCGCTTGCGTCACCCGCGCCTTACTGGGAATCTGCGTGAAGGCCACAACATCGGTAACGTGCCCGTCGACGTTCTGCCTCCCCACATAGCGGAACGTCGATTCGGGCTGGTACAGCGGATCGAAAAGCGAGAGGATCGACGCCAAGCCCTTTGTGATCAGCCCGCCTTCGAGCGGCTCCGCCCCCACGCGCTGGCCCGCCGCATTCGCGCGATACTCGTCGCGTCCCACAGCCTCCATCCCTGTGTGCGGCAGATCCAGATACCGGAACTCCGCCCGCGCATGATCGATCCCATCGATCCGGTCCAAGGTGACCTGCTCGCGTGCGCTGATTGCGGGCAATGCCTCAAACAGGAGCTTCACGTTCTGTCCCGTGTTCGCGAGCAGGAGCGGCAGCCGATCCTGATTGGCAGCCGGTTCCACCGCAGCCGCGGGCTGCACGGGCTGCGCGCTGACCTCGACGTTGCAATTCATCGCGGATAACTTCGTCGACTCCGCGTCCCGCACCACCTCGCGCACGCGGTAGGTGCCCGGAGGAACGTGAAAGCTGGTCTCTGCATCGATGCCGGATTGCCGGAGGCGCTCGAACTTCGTATCCGTCAACTGAAGTTCGAGCGAAGATTCTTTACCCGCCACGTACTTCCCGTCGCGGTCGAACAGTGCCGTGTCGAAAATCAGGGTGTTCAGGTTGCGGTCCGTCTGCTTGCGAAACTGCAGATCCCGAATATCCACGTGGATCTTCAATTTCACGCCGGATGCGTCGTTAATCGTCGTCACCGCCGTGGGCAGGTCCTGCCGCGCGTCCTGCGAAAACATCAGCGTCTCTAGCGCGCTCCTGACGGGCGCCGCTGGCGGCGTGGCAAAATACCCGCGCCGTGCCTCTACCTGCAGACGATCGCCCGCGGCAAGCGTCACTTTCAGCGCATGGAACTTCCCGTCCGGCTTCACGTCCCCGGGCGAAAAGCTGAGCACGTAGTGAATCCCGGGAGCTTCCGCGGTCTGCCGCAGCCCTGCATCGAAGTCGTTGCTGTTGTGAAAGTACGTGCCCCCGGTCCCGGCCGCAAGTGCGGAAAGCACATCCCGCTGCGCAGTCAAACCCTCGTTTTCCATTCCGAACTTGCGCATTTCGAGGTCGGGCCGCGTGGCGAGCAGCGGCTCGCGTTGAGCCCGCGTGTACAACCCGGCGGAGTCCAGCGCATTCACCACGATGTTCCGGCGCAGCGCACGATCGACCACTGCGTCCACTGCCCTCGTTCGCGTAGCGCTCAAGAACCCGGCCGACACCAGCACCAGGTCGCGCTGGCCGGGCCTGGCTGCAAGCAAGCTGACGATGCCGTCCAGAACATCCAGCGCCTGCCGCGACTGCGCGTCCGCCAAGTCCCAGATCTGGCTCGCCAGCATCTGCGCGTTGATGCGTTCGCTGTGCCGGCAGTCCGCCGTTTCGTTGATCTGCTCGCAGCGGCAGTGGTATCCCTCCTGCTCCGCGATTTCGAGCGCGTCGGTCTGCTGCCGCTTCGCGATCAGGAAAGCCTGGTATTCCCCTATCGCCGGACACTGATGCACCAGAGCATTTGTCCGCGTATGACCCGCCAGTCGAAGTAGCCCGTCGTGGAGCTTGTTCCGATCGCTGGTGAAGTCGACGACATCCAGATTCGATGAAGTAAAGATCGCGACCCGGTCTCCGGGCTCCAAAGCGGCCGAAATAAACCGCAACGCGGCATCGCGCGCCGGCCCGATTCCGGCGGAAGACATATGAAGGTCATCGAAATAGAGCGCCACAAAACGCTCCGGGACAGCCAGCGCCGGTGGAGAAATACTCTCCTCCGTAGTCGTCTCAACCCAAAAACCGGTGATCTCCCGCTCCTTGCCGTCTTCAAAAAGGTGAAAGTCTTCTTTGCGCAGATTGCGAACCGCCCGGCCCTGGGCGTCGCGCACCACCACCGGCACGGTCACCAGGTTGGTCTCGACGTGAATCTGAAACGGCGGCGCCGATTCGCTGGCGCGCACCTCAGGCGGCTGCGGCGCCTGCGCAAACGCGCCACCGGCGCCGATCAGTGCCGCTATCAGACCTGGCAGCGGCCGGCGGAGGCCGCGGGATGGCCCACCTTGCATGGGAATGCCCCCGAAGTCCAGTGTATGCCTCGCACACCCGAAAGTTTTTTGCCGGAACGGCCGACGAGAGATCAGGTGTGCTTCCGCGCGTGGGGACACGCCCGGGCATCTGGCGAATGCGCCGGCCAGCGTCGCGGTCGTCACCGTCGGCGACATCCCGAAGTACGGCTACCGCACGCTCGGCGAGGTACTCGCTTCGGCCCGCGGATTCACCGTCAACAGCGACCATCTGCATTCTGGTGATGATCAACTGCCACCCGATGACCGAGATCGCCGCCGACTCCAACAATCTCTTCGGCGCGCCTGCTAAAATCACGGCAGGCGCTGGCCGTGAAGACCATCTTCCATGTGGACATGGACGCGTTCTTCGTCTCCGTCGAGGAACTGTTCGATCCGTCGCTCAAAGGCAAAGCTGTGGTGGTCGGCGGCCGGCCGGATGAGCGCGGGGTCGTCTCGGCGGCATCCTACGAAGCCCGCAAATTCGGCGTACATTCCGCCATGCCGTTGCGCACTGCCGTGCGGCTGTGCCCGCAGGCGATTTTCGTCGACGGCCATCCGGACCGCTATCGCGAATACTCCGGGCGCGTGCGGGAGGTGTTGAGCCGATTTTCGCCGGCGGTTGAGATGGCCTCCATTGACGAGGCTTATCTCGATATGACCGGCACCGCGCGCCTGCACGGTCCGCCGCTGCGCGCGGCCCACGCGCTGCACGAGACCATGCAGGCCGAGACGCGCCTCAACTGCTCGATCGGCATCTCCGCCGCGCGCCTGGTGTCGAAGGTGGCCTCCGATCAGGCCAAGCCCAACGGCGTGCTGTGGATTGTGCCGGGCGCCGAGGCCGCGTTTCTTGCGCCGCTCGACGTGCGCAAGATTCCGGGGGTCGGCCAGGTCACCGAGAAGAACCTGCACGCGCTCTCCATCCGCAAAGTGGGCGACTTGGCGCGCCTCGACGAGCGCATCCTCGAGGAGCGCTTCGGCAAGTGGGGACTGGCGCTCTCCGGCAAAGCCCGCGGCCAGGACGCGGGCGGCTGGTTCGACGCGGAAATTGGCGGAGACACCGATCCGAAATCCATCAGTCACGAGCACACCTACATGGAAGACACGGCCGACCGGGCGAAGCTCGAATCCACTCTCGCACGGCTTTCCGAAATGGTGGGCCGCCGCCTGCGCGAACACGGCCTGCACGCGCGCACCCTGCAGCTCAAGCTGCGCTACTCGGATTTCTCCACCATCACGCGCGCGCATTCGATTGAGCGCCCTACGCAGCTCGATACCGAGATCTTCAACGAGGCGCGTGCCCTGTTCCTGAAAAACTGGAAGCCCGGCGCGCGGGTCCGCCTGCTGGGCGTGCAGGCCTCGGGCTTCGGCGAGGTACAGGACCAGTTGGACCTGCTCGACGAGGGCAAGCACGAGAAGTGGGAACAGGCGCTCGCCGCCGCCGACCGCCTGCGCGACAAGTATGGAGATTCCGCCGTCTCGCTGGCCGCCGGCATGCGCGGCGTCTTCCGTGAGCGCACTCATGAAGCGTTGCCCGAACGGCCCAAACCGCGGAGGGCGCAGAAATGATCCACGTGATCGGTGGCGGATTGGCCGGTTCCGAAGCGGCCTGGCAGATCGCCGAGGCCGGACTCGAGGTGGTGCTGCACGAGATGCGGCCGATCCGTCCGACACCGGCGCATCAGACCGACCGGCTGGCCGAACTGGTCTGCAGCAACTCGCTCAAATCGGAACAGCCGGATTCCGCGCCCTGGCTGCTCAAAGAAGAGCTGCGGCGGCTGGGATCGCTGGTGCTGCGCGCGGCTGCCCTGGCGCGCGTCCCCGGTGGACACGCGCTCACGGTCGATCGCGAGGTCTTCTCCGCGGAAGTCACCCGCGCCATCACCGAACATCCGCGCATCGAGATCCGCCGCGAAGAGCTGTGCGTAGTGCCGGCCGATGGGATCATCATCGTCGCCACCGGCCCGCTGACCAGCGACGCGCTAGCGGCCGAAATCGCCCGGCTGACTGGCTCCGAACGTCTGTTTTTCTACGACAGCATCAGCCCGATCGTGGAAGCCGACTCCATCGACCAGACCGTGGCCTTTCGCGCGTCGCGCTATGGCAAGTCGCTCGATGGCACGGCCGATTATCTGAATTGTCCTTTCGATCGTGCGCAATACGATGCATTCCTTGATGCACTACTTGAGGCCGAGGCTATTTCCTCGCACATCGACGAAGACATACGCTATTTCGAGGCCTGCCTGCCCGTCGAAGAGCTGGCCCGGCGGGGGCGCGACACGCTGCGTTTCGGGCCTATGAAGCCCATGGGGCTAATCGATCCGCGCACCGGGCGGCGCCCTTGGGCCATTGTCCAACTACGCCAGGAAAACCTGCGGGCGGATAGCTTTAACCTGGTCGGCTTCCAGAATCACTTGAAGTTTGGTGAGCAGGCCCGCATCCTGCGCATGATCCCAGGATTGGAGCATGCCGAGTTCATCCGCTTCGGCCAGATTCATCGCAACACCTATATCAGCGCGCCCGCTCTGCTCACCCCGACTTTGCAACTGCGCGCCCGGCCGGAGATCCTGTTCGCCGGCCAGATTTCGGGCGTGGAAGGCTACGTCGAAGCCATCGCCACGGGACTGATGGCCGGCAGGCACGCGGCCGATTTGGCGCGCGGGAACGCCCCGCGCCTCTTCCCGCGCGAGACCGCGCTAGGATCGCTCTGCCACTATATTTCGGGCGCCGATCCGCGGAATTATCAGCCGGCGAACATCACCTTCGATTTGCTGCCGCCGCTCGACGAGGCCACCCGGCAGAGCCTGCGGCGCGACAAGGCCGCCCGCCACGCGGAGGTGTGCAGACGCGCAATCGCCGCCATGGATGAAATCCTTGCCACTGCCGGACGCGCGGTCTAGACTCATACAAAGGAGGCCGAAATGCGCAATCGCGTCCTGATAGCGCTGTTGGGATTCACCGCGGCGTCCGCTTACGGGCAAGGTGCTGGCCCGGCAATCACCGGCCAACCCTATTCGGCTGATGAAAAGACCGAGACCGTGCGAACACTGGCGGATGGCACGCACATTACCGTCCGATCGGACAAGGGCAGAGTCTATCGGGATTCCGAGGGCCGAACCCGGGAGGAACAAACATTCTCCCGGAGGCCGGGTACCGAGGCCCTGTTGGTAATCATTATCAACGATCCAATTGCGCACACGCGGTACATCCTGGACCCCGCATCGAAGACCGGGCGCAAAACCAGCAACGAGATCCCGCGCGCCAACTCCCATCCAGCGCCGCGTGGACAGTCCGATACCCCGGAGCCGAAAACCACCATCGAGAAATTAGGCACGCAAACCATTGAGGGAGTTCTGGTCGAGGGCAGGCGCCATACAACGGTGTGGCCGGCCGGGTCCAAACGCGGCAACGATCAGCCTATCACCGAGGTCAGCGAAGCGTGGCGCTCACCCGAGTTGCAGGTCTTGGTGCTCTCGAAGAATACCGACCTGGAGCGCGGAGAAACGACGCACACGCTCACCAACATCAGCCGCGCAGAACCGGATCCTAGCCTGTTCCAACCGCCGGCGGATTACACCGTAACGGAAGAGCTACACCACTAGGCCGGTGCCGGAACTCGAACTCCAAATCGGCCGCTTCCTCGACGAATTGGAACGAGCGCACGTCTCGCCGCATACGCTCGACGCTTACGGCACGGACTTGCGGCAGTTCCTTGAATACTTCACTCCGCCCGGCGGCGAAGCGCCGCCGCTGTCTCACTTCGAAGTGCTTGAAATCCGCGAGTGGCTGGCGGACCTGTATGCGCGCAAACTGAGCCCGGTCTCCATCCGGCGCAAGCTGGCGGCCCTGCGCAGTCTGTTCCGCTTTCTTTCCCGCGAAGGATTGATCGCCGTGAATCCGGCGCGTCTCGTCCGCACGCCCAAAGCGCCCAAGACATTGCCCGACGTGATGTCCGCCGAACAGGTGAACAGCCTGATCGATACCGTGGCCGCTGACAAATTCGAGCGCGCGCATCCGGCGCGCGACCGCGCCATCTTCGAGTTTCTCTACGGCTGCGGCATCCGTTTGAGCGAACTGGTAGGGCTCGATCTCGACGACATCGATCGCACCGAACGCTGGATCCGTGTGCGCGGCAAAGGCCGCAAGGAGCGCCAGGTGCCGTTCGCATCCAAAGCGGCCGAAGCGCTCGACCGTTATCTGGAAGAGCGGCATGCCGCGCCACAGGAGCGCGCCTTATTCGTCAATCATCGCGGCCGCCGGCTCACGGCCCGCGGCGTGAGCGGCATCGTGAAGCTTTATGGCCTTCTTGTGAACGGCGATTCCTCGATCCACCCGCACGCTTTCCGGCACGCTTACGCCACGCACCTGCTCGCCGATGGCGCCGATCTGCGCGCCATCCAGGAGTTGCTCGGTCACGCGCGGCTTTCCACCACGCAGAAATACACGCAAGTCTCGCTCACAGGTTTAATGGAGGTTTATGACCGCGCTCACCCCAAAGCCTGACGAGCCTGCCCGCGCGCGCGGATTCCGTGTCCCCCAGCCCCTTGTGCTCGCCCTCAGCGCTTGCCTGGCGTTCGCCGTCTTCGCGATCGCCCTGGTGCACGTGCTGCCCTCGCCCCACTCGCGCGCCGACTACCTGATCGTGGGCACGCTCGCCACGCTGGCTGCGCTCATCACCATTTTCGCCGGGCTGGTACTGGGACACCGAAAGAAATAGGCTAGACTGATTCTTACCGATGAAGATCCTGATGGTGGCTTCGGAAGCCGCGCCCTTCGCCAAGACCGGCGGACTCGCCGACGTGGTGGGATCGCTGCCGGCCGCACTGAAGGCGCTAGGTCACGAAGTAGCCGTCCTGTTGCCGCGCTACGCCGCAGTCGATCTGAAGAGCGCCCGGCGCGTCTATGATTGGCTGCCCGTCTGGCTGCCTCCCAAGCGCTACGACACCTCCATCTATCTTCTCGAACGCGAAACGCCGTTCTACTTTCTGGATTACCCCGCGCTTTTCGACCGGCCCGGGTTCTATACCGAGGAAGGCGTCGACTACCCGGATAATCACATCCGCTTCGCGTTGCTGGCGCAGGCGGCGCTCCAGTTCAGCCGCAACGTGTGGCGGCCCGATATCCTGCACGGCCACGATTGGCAGACCGGCTTGCTGCCCGTCTATCTGCAAACGCTCTACGCCAACGACCCGACCTTCATGGGCATCCGGACGCTGTTCACGGTGCACAACCTCGGCTATCACGGCCTGTTCCCCGATGAAGCGCTGGCCGACATCGGGCTCGAAGGGACCGGCGTCTTCCGTCCGGACGGTATCGAATTTTTCGGCAAGGTTTGTTACCTGAAGGGCGGGCTGAATTATTCCGGCGCGCTGAACACAGTCAGCCCGGCTTACGCGCGCGAGATCCAGAGCCCGGAATACGGCTTCGGCCTCGATGGCGTGCTGCGCGCCCGCAGTCAGGTGCTCTCCGGTATCCTGAACGGCGCGGATTACGCCGAGTGGAATCCCGAGACTGACCCTTACATCGCGGCGCATTATACCCGCACCGATCTGAGCGGCAAGCGCATCTGCAAACAGGATCTGGTAAGAACGTTTGAACTCCCGGCGGAGGCCTTGGATGCGCCGCTGATCGGTATCGTGTCGCGATTCACCAGCCAGAAGGGCACGGATTTGATCGCCGCGGCGGCCGACGGCCTGGTCAATGAAGGTTACTACATGGCCGCGCTGGGCGCCGGCGAGCCGCAATACGAGGAGCTCTTCCAGGGCATCGCGGCGCGGCATCCGGGACGCATCGCCGTGCGGCTGGGGTACGACAATGCCCTCGCTCATCAAATCGAAGCGGGCGCCGACATGTTTCTGATGCCCAGCCGTTACGAGCCTTGCGGCTTGAACCAGATGTACAGCCTGAGATATGGTACGGTGCCGGTGGTACGCGCCACTGGCGGGCTTGATGATACTATCGAACCTGGAACCGGTTTCAAGTTCTGGGAGTACTCCGGAGACGCGCTGGTGGGCGCTCTGCATGCGGCACGCGAGGCTTTCGCCAATCCGGAGGGCTGGCAGACGATGATGTTGGCGGGGATGGCCAAGGACTTTTCCTGGGGTGCCTCCGCTGCTGAGTATTCCCGGCTGTATCAGCGGCTGGCGGCCGGACGTTGAATCCGAAAGGCCGAAAGTGGATCTAATCTTAACAGGAGAGTAGGAAAGAATAATGGCGGGTCAAAATACGCTAACCTTCACCGACGCAAGTTTCGATCAGGATGTTCTGCGGTCCGAAGTCCCGGTTTTGGTGGACTTCTGGGCGGAGTGGTGCGGCCCCTGCCGGCAGATGGCGCCCACGATCGATGTGGTGGCACAGGAATATGCCGGCAAGCTGAAAGTCGGCAAGCTGGACGTGGATTCCAACATCAACACGGCCGGACGTTATAACATCCGCGGCATCCCGACTCTGCTGCTGTTCAAAGACGGCAAAGTGGTGGAGCAACGCGTGGGTGCGGTCGGCAAGTCCGAAGTGGTCCGCATGATCTCGGCGCACGTTTCGGCGCCGGTCACTCAGTAACTCCCAAGTCCCAAAGAAGGAGCGGCCGCGGCTAGGGTCGCGGCCGGACCTCTTGCAGCAGTTCTTCCCGGTCCGTTCCCAGTGCTTCCTGGCATTGCACGCAGTAACGCGCCCACGGTACGGCGTGCAGCCGCTTCGGCGGTATAGGATTCTCGCAGGAAAGACAGACCCCGTAATCTCCCGACCGGAACCGGTCGAGGGCCTCTTCAACCAGCCGGAGCTGGCCGTAGTCCAGGCTATTCAACCGGAGAGACACGAACTCGTCGTGTGAAAGTTGCGCTTGATCATCCTCGGCGACGCGGCCGAGGCTCGCTATGGTGTCGAACTTCGATCCCAGACCCAACACGAACTGGTCGCGCTTTTCGATGAGCATCCGGTGGTAGATTTCGTTGGAGGGCGGCGCCTCCAGGCTGCGTGATTGTTTGTTCATCGCTCGACTTCAACCTCCGCGCCGCATTCGATTTCAGACTGCGGACACCCTAAATGGTTAAGAGAAGATACCAGAATTCTCGGCAGAATACAAGTTTAATCCGGGCATTTTTTCGGATATTTCTTTAGGCGTGCCGCGTTGATCGAGTGACAGGCCGCCGGCGCTAAGATGAAATCAATCGCCATGAAGAGACGCATCCTGGTGGTGGAGGATGAAGACAAGTTGCGGCGCGTTCTGGAACTGCAACTGGCCTCCGCCGGATTCGAAGTGGATAAAGCGCGCACGGCCGAGGAAGGCGTGAAGCTCTCCGATCGCGCCGACCTGGTGCTGACCGATCTGCGCCTGCCGCAAATGGACGGGCTGGAGCTGCTGGCCGCCATCCGGCGCCAGAATTCGCAGACGCCCGTGATCGTGATGACCGCTTTCGGCACCATCGAAACAGCGGTGGAAGCCATGAAGGCCGGCGCCACCGATTTCCTGCTGAAGCCGTTCTCGCTGGATCATCTGATGACGGTGGTCGAGAAGGCGCTCGAAGTCCGCGCCCTGCGCGATGAGAACCTCCAGTTGCGCGAAGAGTTAGGGCGGCGCTACGCGTTCGACAATATCGTGGGCCGTAGCGCTCCCATGCAGGAGATCTTCTCGACCATCGTGCGCGTCGCGCCGACGCGCGCCACAGTGCTGCTGGCCGGGGAGAGCGGCGTAGGTAAGGACCTGATCGCCCGCGCCATCCATTTCCATTCGCCGCGCCGCGACAGGCCGCTGGTGAAGATCAACTGCACATCCATTCCCGAGAACCTGATGGAGAGCGAATTATTCGGCTTCGAAAAGGGTGCATTCACCGGCGCGCTGGCATCGAAGCCCGGTAAGTTCGAGCAGGCCGACACCGGAACTGTGTTCCTCGACGAAATCGGCGACGTGCCGGCATCCGTTCAGGTGAAGCTGCTGCGCGTGCTGCAGGAGCGGGAGTTCGAACGCCTGGGCAGCAACGTGACCCGGCACATTGACGTGCGCGTGGTAGCGGCCACCAACCAGGATCTGCGCGCCGCGCTGGAACAAGGCACCTTTCGCGAGGACCTGTATTACCGCTTGAACGTGGTGCCGATGAACATCCCGCCGCTGCGGGAGCGCAAGGAAGATATTCCGTTTCTGGCGCAGCATTTCATTACCAAGCTGGGGCCGGACACGGGAAATCGCGTCGCCTCACTCACCGACGCAGCCATCGCCAAGCTGATGGACTATCATTGGCCGGGCAACGTGCGAGAGCTCGAGAACGTGATCGAGCGCAGCTTGGTGATGTGTTCGGGCTCGCAACTGGACGCGGCGGACATTAAGTTGGAGATGGCGCCGCGCAGCCGCGCACAGGCCGATCATTTCCTGCCGGAAGGGATGACGCTCGACCAATACGAGCAAGATATCATCCGCGAAGCGCTGCGCCGCGCGGACGGCAATAAGAGCCAAGCCGCGCGCTTGCTGGGGCTCACGCGGAATGCGTTGCGCTATCGCTTGACGCAGATGGGGCTGGAATCGTAACTCGACAGGTAGTATTCAAGTGTTACCATGATTTCTGGCGCACGGCGTGGAGGTCAACCCATGTTTCGACAAGCGTCCCTCTGGCTCGTTCTCCTAACTGCTGCGTCCGCGATGGCGGCGCAAAACTTCCGGTTGGGCGTCGATTACTCCCGGCCAATCGGGAACAGTTCGTCTATCATTTCCAACCTGGCGGCCGCGACGGATGCGCAAGGCGCCATCTACGGGCTGGTGAGTAACTATACAGGTACGCCGCAAAGCTATCTGGTGAAACTGACCCCGGCAGGGGATGTGGTGTACCAGACGACGCTGCCATTCTACGCGCCCGTCATGGCAGTAGACGCCGCTGGAAATGTGTACCTGGCGGGGAACCCGGATGGGTCCAGCACTTTCGTGGAAAAGCTGGGAACAGACGGCGCAACGGTCGTTTATCAAACTCCGGTTAGTGTGCAGATACCAACCGGTATTGCCGTCGATGCGAGCGGACGTGTATATGTTACCGGCTGGGCGAGCCAGGGCATGCAGACCACGCCTGGCGCCTATCAGTCCGCAGCGACCAATGACAATGCCCAAAACGGATTCGTAGCGCGCCTCAAGGCGGATGGCTCCCTCGATTATGCGACCTATTTAGGCGGCGCCGTAACCGCTGGGGTCGCCGTTGATAACTCCGGGGACGCGTTCGTCACCGGGACTACTTACCAAACAGGCTACCCGATCACACCTGGTGCTTATCTTTCGAGCGGCTCTGCATATCTGACGCGCCTCAATTCGAGTGGCACAGGACTTACTTATTCGACATATATCCCGGGCAGCACAGCTTGCTGTGTGGCGGTGGATTCCGCAGACAATGTGACGGTGGCGGTCCAGGGTAACAGCGGCGCGGATTTTCTGGTGATGCGCTTTAACGCCCAAGGCACCGGTGTAATATTCTCGCAAGACCTGCCTGGGTCATCGCTGCCATCCGCAGTGGCACTAGACGAGGCGGGCAACAGCTACGTGGTGTTGGCCTCCGGTGTTCCGAACGGCCTGATTGCGCCGCCGGTGGCCGCCAATTTTCCGGCG
>DATKNQ010000138.1:0-5700 GCA_035541265.1 Bryobacteraceae bacterium | reverse complement strand
CGCTTATACGAAGACCACGCCGGACCTGCGGGAGCATGCGGTGGACAGCCCGCTGGGCCAGCCCCTGGACGGATACGAATGGCTGCTGTTCATCGGCGCGCACAGTGAGCGGCATACCAAACAGATCCTGGAAGTGAAGGCAGACCCGAATTTTCCCAAAATGTAGGGCCGTGGGTGTCGATTTCGCGGCGGCTCAAACGACGTAATGTTGTAGGACAGGTTCGAGCCTGTCCCGCCGCCGCCGGACAGGCACAAGCCTGTCCCACAAAGGAGCGAGGAATGAGCAGAGTGAGAGTCCTGGTGGGAACGCGCAAGGGGGCGTTCATTCTGGAGTCGGATGGGAAGCGGGAGAAGTGGGACATCAGCGGCCCGCACTTCGCGGGCTGGGAGTTGTACCACATCAAGGGGTCGCCCGCGGACCCGAACCGGCTGTACGCGTCGCAGTCGAGCGGCTGGTACGGCCAGTTGATCCAGCGCTCCAGCGACGGGGGAAAGACGTGGGAGCCGGTAGGCAACAAGTTTGTCTATGACGGGGTGCCGGGCACGCACCAGTGGTACGACGGGACGCCGCACCCGTGGGAGTTCAAGCGAGTGTGGCATCTGGAACCTTCGCTCACGGATCCGGGGACGGTGTACGCGGGAATAGAAGATGCGGCGATCTTCCGCTCCACAGACGCCGGCCAGACGTGGACGGAGCTTCCGGGTCTGCGCGGCCACGGGTCCGGGCCCCGCTGGCAGCCCGGCGCAGGCGGGATGTGCCTGCACACGATCATCCTGGACCCGGACAATCCTGCGCGGATGTACATCGCCATCTCGGCGGCAGGCGCCTTCCGTACCGACGACGGCGGAGTTACGTGGAAGCCGATTAACAAAGGCCTGCACTCGCAGTACATTCCCGATCCAAACGCTGAAGTGGGACACTGCGTACACCACGTGGCGATGCATCCGTCGCGCCCGGATGTGCTGTTCATGCAGAAGCACTGGGACGTGATGCGCAGCGACGACGCGGGCGAATCGTGGCAGGAGGTGAGCGGCAACCTGCCGACGGACTTCGGGTTCGTGATCGACGTACACGCGCACGAGCCGGAAACCATCTACGTGGTGCCGATCAAGAGCGACTCGGAGCACTTCCCGATGGACGGCAAGCTGCGCGTATACCGCAGCCGGACAGGGGGTAACGATTGGGAGGAGCTGGCGAAGGGGCTTCCCGAGAAGGACTGCTACGTGAACGTGCTGCGCGACGCTATGTCGGTGGATTCGCTCGACCGGTGCGGCGTCTACTTCGGCACGACCGGCGGGCAGGTGTTCGCCTCGGCGGACGCCGGGGATAGTTGGGCTCCAATCGCGCGCCATCTTCCGGCGGTGCTTTCGGTCGAGGCGCAGACGCTGCCATGATCCGGGTAGTCCTGCCGGCGCATCTGCGGAACCTCGCGCGCACCGGCAGCGAAGTAAGGGTGGAAGTTACAGGGACTGTAACGCAGCGCAGCGTGCTGGACGCGCTGGAGGCACAATATCCCATGCTGAGCGGGACGCTGCGCGATCACGTCACTCATCAGCGGCGGCCGTTCGTGCGGTTCTTCGCGTGCGGAGAGGATCTGTCGCACGAATCGCCGGACGCGCCGCTGCCCGAAGCAGTTGCGTCGGGAGCGGAGCCGTTTCTGGTGGTGGGGGCAATAGCAGGGGGACAGTAGGAGGAGGAGATGCTGAGAGATTTTCCGCGCGAGTTGAAGCTGGCCATTCGCTCGCTGGTGCGAACCAAGGGGCTGGCGCTCACAGTGATTTTCACGCTGGCTTTGGGCATCGGGGCCAACGCCGCCATCTTTACGCTGGTGCGCGGCGTCCTGATGCGGCCGCTGGTGAACCGCGATGAAGACCGTCTGATTTACATCCGGCAGAGTGCGCCGGGCCTGGGAATCGAGAACGCCACATTCAGCGTGCCGGAGATCCAGGATCTGCGCGCGAGCGTGAAAACCATCAGCGCGTGGGGCGATTTTTCGACCATTGGCTTCACTATGGTCGGGCTGGGCGAGCCGCGCGAGGTGCGCGCCGGAGTGGTCGGCGGCTCGTACTTCGAGGTGATGGGTCTGCACCCGGTGCTCGGGCGGCTTCTGGACATGCGTGACGACGGTCCGAGCGCGGCCGGAGCCATGGTGCTGACCTATCGCTTCTGGGCTAACACGCTCAAGAGCGATCCGACGGTGATCGGCCGGAACGTCCGGCTCGGGAGAAGGCCGGCGACCATCGTGGGTGTGCTCGAACCCTCGGTGCCGTATCCGGCGGAGACCGAAATCATCGCCAACGTGGTGACCAGTCCGCATCACCTCTCGGCCACGATGGTGACCGGTCGGGTGCATCGCATGACCGAGCTGTTCGGACGCCTCGCGCCGGGAACGACCCTCGATCAGGCGCGTGCCGAGTTGCGCACCGCGTACGGATCCATGGTCCAAGCGCACCCGGAAGCTTACAGCATCAAGGGAAAATCGGAGATCAGCGCGGTGAAGCTGCGCGACCAGATTACGTCGAAGGCGAGGACCGTGCTGGTAGTGCTGATGGCGGCGGCAATCCTGGTTTTCGTGATCGCATGCTCGAACGTGGCCAACCTGATCCTGGCGCGGACGGTGCGGCGTGAGGGCGAATTGACAATCCGCGCTGCGCTGGGGGCGAGCACGGGCGGCCTGCGGCGGACGCTGCTCGCTGAAAGCCTCCTGCTGTGTGGCGCGGGTGCGGCGCTCGGGGTGCTGAGCGCGCGGCCGATGGTGTCGATTCTGGCGCGCTACGCGTCGCGGTTCTCGGTGCGCGCCCTCGATTTGACCGTGGACGCCGGCATGCTCTGGGTGGGCGCGGGATTAGCGGTGACCGCGGCGGTGCTGCTTGCGTTCGTGCCGCGGCTGCCGTCGGCCGAGCGGTCGCATGGGCTCAACCTCACCACCCTGCGCGTCACCGGCAGCGCCAACCGGCGGCTGCGGATCTTCGCCGTGACCCAGATTGCGGCGTCGTTTGTGCTGCTCACCGGCGCGGTCACCCTGGTCAAGACGCTGCTCGCGCTGCAATCCGCTCAGACCGGCTTCGACACGCGGCACGTGCTCGCGATCAACGTGCCGGTGATGTCTTACGGACGAACTCCCGAACAGGTGCTTGGCTTCTACAAGGAGGCGCTGCGGCGCATCGGCGAGATACCGGGAGTGGCGCGCGTGGCGGTGGGAACGACGGTTCCCTGGCGCGACGCAGGCAATTTCGGACCCGGCTTCCAGTTTTCCGCGGACGGGCATGTGCGCGGGCCAGGTGAGGAGGATCCGCGCGCGCAGTTCCGGACGGTCTCGCCCGGTTTTTTCGCCGCGCTCGGAGTGCCGATTCTCGCCGGCCGCGATTTCAACGACGCGGACCGGTCGAATGGCGAGAGCGTGGTGATCGTGAGCCAGAGCCTGGCGCAGCGTATGTTCCCGAACCAGGACGCGGTCAACCGCCACCTCATGTGGACCGATCCGGTGATGAAGTTTATCGATGTCAGCACCGCGCCGCGGCGGATTGTCGGTGTAGCTGCGGATCTCGACGACGAGCACGTGGTGCCGGGCCCGATGGCGGCCGTGTACCATCCGATGGATCAGGGCTTCGGCGGCGGGCGGCTGTTCGTGCACGCCAAAGGAAATCCGTACGCGCTGGTAACGCCGATCACCCGCATCATCCGGGAGATGAGCGTGGACCAGGTGGTGGAGCGGGCGGCGACGCTGGAAGATATCCGCGCCGAGGTGCTGACGCCTGACCGGCTGAACACGCTGGTTTTCGGAGGATTCGCCGTGGTGGCGCTGGCGATCGCGCTGGTGGGCGTGGCGGGCGTGCTGGCCTTCTCGGTAAGCGGGCGGATGCGCGAGTTCGGCATCCGGCTGGCCATCGGATCGCAGCCGCGGCACCTTCTGACCCGCGTGATCGGGGAGGGTTTGCTCATGGCCACCGTGGGCGTAGCCGCCGGAGTAGTATGCGGGTACGGGATTGCCAGCCTGGTGAGCAGCTACTTCGCCGACATGCGCATGCCGGGTGCCGCACCCGTGGTGGGATCTGTATTTGTGCTGCTGGCCGCGGCGGTGGGCGCGTCGGTGCTGCCGGCCGCGCGCGCGGCACGGGTGGACGTGGTGCAGGCGTTACGGTCGGAATAGCCTCTCTCCGGAACTACGCGACTGCTAACGGTGTCCAATGCTCACCGTCGTATAGGGAGACGGGACACCCCATGATGCGAGTCTGTGCGTATGCGTGTCTTCCGGCGCTCTTTTCTTTTGGGGCGTTCGGCCAATCCACCGAAACCGCGGCCGCGTTTACCGTAGCCGATGTACACAACAGCCCCCATGCGACGCAGCCCTTCGTGCGCGGCCCGTTTTACACCAGCGGCCGGTACGAGCTGCGGTTCGCGAGCATGCTGGACCTCATCGCGATGGCGCACAACGTCGATCCTGAAAAGATCTCCGGAGGGCCGTCCTGGCTGGAGATGGACCGTTTCGACGTGTTCGCACTCGTGCCCTCAGGTTCCAGCGCCGAATCGCGAAGGGTCATGCTGAAATCGTTGCTCGCGGACCGGTTCCGGCTCGTGACTCACGAGGACAGCAAGCCGATGCCGGCATACGTGCTGACGGCGGGAAAGCATCCGCAGCTCAAGGAATCCGACGGGTCTGGGGGCGGATGCGATTTTAACGTTCTGAATGCCCCTACGGGCCCCCCGGCCGGTGGCGGGCCGATCACTCTGCCCACTATCGTATATACCTGCAAGAACACCAGCATGGCAGCGTTCGCCGGAGGCATGCTCAACATTCCGGGGTCGCAGCAGTATTTCAACAATACCCTGGTGGTTGACCGGACCGACCTGAAGGCAAACTGGGACTTCAGCTTTCGATTTACCCCGAAGGTTCCGGCCGGGATCCAGACCACGGGCGAGAGCATTCCGCTTTTCGATGCCGTGGAAAAACAACTGGGGCTGAAACTGGATCTATCCACGGTCCCGATGCCGGTGATTGTGGTGGACACTGTGAGCCAGAAGCCCACCGAGAACTCTGCCGAGGCGATGAAGAGCTTCCCGCCGCTTCCGACGGAATTCGAAGTGGCCTCGGTCAAGCCAACTCCGCCCGACGCGAACGGAGGGCGTGGTGGCGGCGCCCGTCCTGACATCAAGAACGGGCGGCTCTATCTGCCGGGAATCTCGGTGAAGAACCTGATTTCGATCGCCTGGGACCTGAACGGCGACGAAATGATGGTGGGCGCGCCGAAGTGGCTGAACGACGACCGCTACGATATTCTCGCGAAGGCGCCGGCGGGCGTGGCGATCGGCGACCTCACGCCGCAACGGACGAGCGTGCCGGTAAATATCGACGCGCTGCGCCCGATGATCCGCTCGCTGGTGACGGAGCGCTTCCAGATGGTGGCGCACATGGAAGAGCGGCCGATCGACGCCTACACGCTGGTGGCCGTGAAGCCGAAACTCAAAAAGGCGGATCCCACTTCGAGGACGAGATGGCAGGAGGGGGCACTTCCGGATTCCAAGGCCGGCAAGAACGCGAACCCGGCGCTAGGGAGACTGGTCACGTGCCAGAACGTGACCATGGCGCAATTCGCGGAACTGCTCCCGGGAATTGCTCCGGGCTACCTGCACACCGAAGTAGTAGACGCTACCGGCCTGGAGGGCGGCTGGGACTTTACGTTCAGCTTCAGCCCGGTTGG
>DATKNQ010000137.1:0-7325 GCA_035541265.1 Bryobacteraceae bacterium | reverse complement strand
ATGGCGGCACGCCTCCCTATGCGGTCACGCCGCTCGCGGGCATCAAGGCGGAACTGGGTTCGAACGTCACAATCAACTACGCGGCCGAGGAACTGGGCGATGCCGCGGTAAACGCCGCACGCAAATCGCAGGTCGCCGTTGCCGTGGTGGGCAACGATCCTACCTGCGGCCCCGACATGCCGCATGACTGGTACAACGATCCCACGGGCGGGGGCACGCTGCCCTGCACGGTGCCCAGCGACGGCCGTGAAGGCCGCGACCGTGAAACGATCGACCTGTATCAGGAACAGCTCATCAAGCAGGTTTACGCTGTCAATCCGAAAACAGTCGTCATTCTCATCTCCAGTTTCCCGTACGCGATTAACTGGACTCAGGCTCACATCCCCGCGATCCTGCACATGACGCACGCCTCGCAGGACGAAGGCACGGCGCTGGCCAAGGTCTTGTTCGGCGACTACAACCCGGGCGGCCACCTGGTGGTCACCTGGCTCCACTCTCTCGAACAATTGCCGCCGATGATGGATTACAACATCCGCGACGGCCGCACCTACATGTACTTCGGCGGCGATCCGCTATATCCGTTCGGCTTCGGCCTGAGCTACACCACGTTCCAGTTTTCCAATTTGAAAACGAGCTCGCAGCAGGTGGCCAAAGACGGAACCGTAACCGTCAGCGTGGACGTGACCAACACGGGCAGCCGCACTGGCGACGAGGTGGTGCAGCTTTACGTGAAGCACCTGGGATCGAAGGTCGCGCGGCCACACGAACAGCTCGCCGGATTCGAGCGCGTAACCGTGCCGGCCCATGCGACGAAAACGGTTCAAATCCATCTTCCGATTTCGCGGCTGGCGTACTGGGACACAAAGGTCCAGGCGTTCGACGTCGAGACTGAACCCGTCCGCCTCATGATCGGCGATTCGTCGGCGGATATCGCGCTCAGCGCCATGATCGAAGTGCGGTAGATGACGGCCAGATCGTGCATCGGGAGTTCGGCGGCGTAGTTGTACGAAATGGTACGCGTCACGCGTGGCGCAATAAGGGCGCCAGGCCAGTGACGATGTTATCCTTCTTGCACGGTGCAACGGACTAGGAGATCACGATGCCTGACCAATTCCACGCGTATGCCGCTTCCCAACCGCATGGCCGGCTGGAACCGTTTTCCTTCGATGCCGGCGAACTCGGCCCCGAAGAAGTTGAAATTCGGGTGAGCCACTGCGGGCTATGTCATTCCGACCTTTCCATGCTCGATAGCGACTGGGGCATGTCGCGGTATCCGTTCGTTCCCGGACATGAAGCGGTAGGCACCATCATCGCCGTGGGCGAACAAGCCAAAGGCCTGGCAGTTGGCCAGCGCGTGGCAGTCGGCTGGACGGCGTACAGTTGTTTGTGGTGTGAGCAATGCCTGGCAGGCGACCACCATCTCTGTGCGCGCGCCCAGGGAACCATCTTGGGGCGCCATGGAGCTTTCGCCGATCGCCTGCGGGTGCAGTGGACATGGGCTCGTCCGCTGCCGGAAGCGCTCGATCCGGCCAAGGCGGGGCCCCTGATGTGCGGCGGCATCACCGTGTTTGCACCTCTGCTGCTGCACAACCTGCCGCCCACCGGGACGGTCGGTATCATCGGCATCGGCGGGCTTGGCCATATGGCCTTGCAGTTTGCTAATAAATGGGGATGCGAAGTGCATGCCTTCACCACCAGCGACAACAAGGAAGCGGAAGCCCGCCAACTCGGCGCGCACTATGTCCACAACACCCGGCGCGACACAGCGCAGGCTGGCATGGCCGGCAGGCTCGATCTCATCATTTCCACCATCAACGTTCTACCGGACATTCCCGGATTGCTGGGGACGCTGGCGCCGAAAGGCACTCTGCACGTGGTCGGCGCGGTGCTGGAACCGCTGCCGGTTCCCGCCTTCGGCCTCATCACGGGCCAGAAATCCGTTTCCGGCTCGCCCACCGGCAGCCCCACGGCGATCGATCGGATGCTCGCCTTCAGCGCCCGGCATTCCATCGCTCCGGTGACCGAGACCTTCCCGATGTCGAAGGTCAACGACGCGCTCGATCATCTGCGCGCCGGCAAGGCTCGCTACCGCATCGTGCTGGTCAGTGATTGGTCCTGACGGCGGATGGCAGCTACGTTCTCCACGATCCCAAAACGAACTTCGCTGCATCCATAGAGCGGAGGAGAAAGTAGTGAGAGCAGCGTTTGTCACAGGAGCAGCGCGAGGCATCGGGCGCGCCAGCTTGCGCCGCGTTACTGGCATAGTTTACGGCCACGGCGAAGCCATCCCGCGCCAATCGGCCGGCGATGCAGCGGCGTAGAGGTATTCGATCGGGTGATCAGCACCAATCTTCGCGGCGCGTTCCTGGTGCTGGCGCAGGCCGCGTAGCATGTCTTGTCTGGAGGGCGGATCATCGCGCTTTAGACCAGCGTGCTGGCACGCGCGCTGCCAAGCTACGGCCCGTACATCGCGTCGAAGGCCGGCGTAGAAGGGCTGGTCCACGTGCTGGCCAACGAACTGCGCGGGCGCAATACTACGGTGGATGCGATCGCGCCCGGTCCGGTGGGCACCGAGCTGTTCCTAACGGGTAAGAGTCCGGAGTTGGTCGCGCAGTTGGCCAAGATGGCGGCGCTCGAACGTCTCGGAGAGCCGGACGACATTCGCCAACGCGGTAGCGTTTCTGGCCGGACCGGACGGCGGCTGGGTCAATTCGCAGGTGCTGCGCGTGAACGGCGGATTCGCCTGAGGCCGGCGCTTGGTTAGACCGCGTTGCGCCGGGAGATGCCGCCCAGATACCGCGCACTCGGTTTGGGCGTGCGCTCCTGAGTTTCGCGATTGACGGCCACCAGCCCGAACGTGGGCCGGAATCCGAGCATCCATTCGAAGTTATCCATCAGCGACCAGTGGATGTAGCCGCGCACGTCGATGCCGTCAGCCAGACATTTCTCGACGCCTGCCAGCGCGCGGTGGATGTATACGATGCGCCGGCTGTCATCCTCGGTGGCGATGCCGTTTTCTGTGACGTAGACGGGAACTTTCGCCTGCGCCGCCGCGTAGCGGATAGTCTCGCCGAGCGCTTCCGGCCAGAACTCCCACCCTGATTGCGTCAGTTCTACGCCTTTCTCGGGCGCCAGGTCCTTGTCCTTGCCGACGCGGGCGCGCGTGTAAGTCTGCACGCCGACGAAATCGCTCTGGGACGCGGCGTGCAGCCATGCGCCGTAGATCGCCTCGCGTTTGCGGTCGCGGCCGCTGTCTTCGCCTACAGCCTGATCGTCCGTCATCGCGATGTTGACGCCGACCGGATACTTGCCCGGCCCGGACTTCATCGCCGCCAGCGCGCGTTGATGCGCCGCCAGCATGTGATCGAGCATTTTGTTGCGATTCCCGAAGAAAAACGAGCCGAACCGGTCCGAGCCGATCTTGTGCGCGGCTTGCTGGATCATAGCGCCTGCGTTCAAGTCGAAGCCCATCCAGGCCAGCAGCGCCGGAACATTCGGCTCGTTGAATGTTGTGGCGTACGAGATCAGGCCGCCGAGGTGCTTCGCGGAGTGCTCGGCGTAGCGGGTGAACAGGTCCGGAGCGCTGTCGTTCTCCCATCCGCCCAGGCCGGCGAACCAGCGCGGCACGGTAAAGTGGCTGAAGGTCACCATCGGCTGGACGTTGTGCTCATGGCAGGCGGCCAGCATGCGCCGGTAATGCTCCAGTTCGGCGCGGGAGAAGAAGCCCTGCTCAGGCTCGATGCGCGCCCACTCGATGGAGAACCGGTAGGTGTTGAGGCCGAATCCGGCCAGCATGCGGATGTCTTCCGCGTAGAGGTGGTAGTGGTCGCAGGCGTCGCCGGACGGTTCGGCGAAGATGGTGGGCTTCAGATGCTCCAACACCCACAGGTCGCTGTTGATGTTGTTGCCTTCCACCTGGTGGGCGGCGGTAGCGGCGCCCCAAAGAAAGCCCTTCGGGAAGGGCGTGGATTCGGCCGGCGCGGCGGCCAGCGTGGCGGCGGAGGCGCCTAAGGCCAGAGCCATCAACTCGCGACGGCTGACGGAGGCATCGCGTATCATTTGCTGCTCTCCTATCGAACGGGGCTGATGCGGTACGTCGCGCCAGCCTTGGTCTCGAAGTGGATCATACCATCGCGCGCATGCGCGGTCGGGGGCGCGCCGGACGGCGACGACGTGATCGCGACACGATCCGTGCGCCAGGGATTCACCATGTGCGCAACGCCGCCCTTTTCGCTGGCGATTTCGACGTCCGAAACGCGCTGGCCGTCCCAGGCCGCGCTCACCAGAAAGGCGCCCCGCGCGCGCAAATCCCGAAAACGAGCCGGACCGAGTTTGCGCGTATTGGGAAACAGCCGCAGCACCCCGGAGTAACTCTGCAGCATGCATTCATTCAGCACGGCGGGCAGCGAAAGGTTTTCGGTCCACACGCCCATGCGCATCATGAAATCGAAATCCGTGTCCTCCGTGTATCTGCCGCCGGTCTGCCGGACGCGGTCATTCACCACGCCATTGGGCAATTGGCAGTACTTCACTTCGTCCTTGAACCAGGCCAGATCCAACATACCCAGCCGGGCGCGGATCAGCGGCTGATAGACGATGTCGTTGCCGCCTTCGAGGCGAACCGTGGCGGCCGTGCGGCGCGCGATTTCGAGTTCCGGCGCGGCGCTGTCGAGGCCGGCCTGCTCGCCTGGAAACACCGGCGCGAGCGTTACAGGGACGTTGTAAATCCAGCCGAAGGGAGCGCCCGGCACGTCGAGCCAGACTTCGCCCGCGGGCGTGGTAGCTTTGGGATAGGGCGCCAGATTCGCGCCGATCTCCAGCCACTTTTGGCGCTCGCCGGCATCCACGCCCAGGATTTGGGAGGCGTCCGCCGCGGCGCGCATCAGAAAACGTGTCAGCGCCAAGTCCATGATGCAATCCCGGTTCAGACGCTGGTCCACCGTGAAGCCCCAATTCTCCGGCGACACGGTCGGCTGAATATGAAACTTGCCGTCGCTCGCGCGCTTCACGTATGCCGCCACAAATTGCGCGGCTTCTTTCAACGGCCTGTAGATGCGCCGCAGCAGCGCCTCGTCCCGCGTGTATAGGTAGTGCCACCACAAGCTCTGCACGGTCCACGGCGTTTCGCACACTTCGTACGCCCATGGCGGAGCCGGATACGGCACGGCCTGGCTCGGTACGGGATAGGCCGAATGCGGAAAGTACGCGCCCGGCAGGCCGAACTGATTCTTGGCGGTGGACTCGGCCATCGGCAACAGGTTCTCGACGATTTCGACGTAAGGCAAGTGCTGATCGGCATGGTTGCTCGAAAATACGCCCCAGTAGACCTGTTGCGTGTTGTAGTTCATGTGATAGTCGCCATGCCAGGCGGTGCCGATTTTGCCGCTGGTCCAGTTGCCGAACAAGCCGGGCGCCACTTTGCCCTCGCGTAGACAGCACCCCAGCCAATACTGGTTGTGATACCAGAGCTGTTCCAACTCGCGGTCCTCCAGCTCGACCGCCGCGCGCGACCAGTAAGCTCTCCAGAAATTCTCCGACTCGCGCTGGATTTTCCACGCGGGGCTGCCGGTGAACGTGCGGGCCACGCGCGCGGCTTCGGTTGCGGGATCGGCGTGATCGCGCGGCGTGTAGAGCGCCAGATCCAGGCGCAAGCGCTGCGCGCCTTTGCCCTGCGCGAAGCCGCCTCCTTCCGGGACCTCCCACACGCCTTGCAACAGCCCATGCAGCGCAAAGCTGCGGTCCTGAGCGGAAGGCGCAGGCGTTGGGTTTGCGGCCGTGGGAGCGATGGCCGGAAAGCGCTGGAAGCAGGTGAACTCCACCATGCCGCCCCCGCCCGTGATTTCGCTGCGCGGCTCGGGAAGCTGCGCGGACGCGTCGACGTTCGGATCGTACGCCACGCGCGCGATGGGCGCCGGCTCGTCGGACCACAAGCAGACATGCCCGGCCGCCGTGTTGACGAAGCAGTGCAGGTGCACCGCATTGCCGCCGCGGTCGAGCTCGAGCGAAAACAGCCCGTTCGCGGGATCCAGTTCCTGCCGCACTACGCGCACCGCGGGCACATCCCAATGCACCCACACGATGCCGCAGGGCCACGGCCGCGGCCAGCTCTTGCGGTACGAGGAATCGACTTGGTGGACGTAATCGCGCAGCGCCGGATCGCTGTCTTCCAGGTGCACGGCGCCGGGCTTGCCTTGCGCCTTGGCCGCCGCGCTGGCCTCGTCCCACAGCTTCAGCACGCCGGTGAGCGGCAGCACATGGCGCGCGTGATCCTCGCTCACGCGAATGTCCCAGGAATCGGATTTTCCGATGTGCAGGCCGAGCGCATCCGGCCGCACGGTGATGCACACGCCGATGTCGCCGTTGCCCAGCAGCATGCCCTCGAAGAAACCGGGCGTGGGCAGGGTGCGCACGATTTTGTGGCGGCGCGCGATTTCGAATCCGTCGAGCGCCGGGGACGTGCCAGATGCCAAAGCCGCGGCGGGCAGTGCGGCGGCTCCGGCCAGAATGCTTCTGCGGGTCGTCTGCATGGGATCCTTAAGGCTCCGGAGGTGAAAACGGAAAGCGGGAGCGCACCGCCAGCACCAGGTCATGCTCCTGACCCACTTGGGCTCCGCTGTAGAAACCCACGGTGGCGTTCAACCGGATGAAATAGGCGTCACCCTCGCGCGCGGGATGGCGGCCCTCATTGCCGTCAGCGCCGCCGCCCGCGACCATCTCGCCCTTCCCGCGCAGGACGTAATAAATCTCTTCCGCCGTCTCGTGATGATGCGGAATGTTGGTGCCGCCCGGTGCGAAATCCATGATGAAGAGGCTGACCATCTGGCTGGCGGCGGCCAGCTTGTCGCGCGTGCTGCGCGTGGTGCCCATCAGCAGCTTGAAGCGGCAATCCGGTCCGTGGCTTTCGAGCGTCTGCGCCGGAACGTCGTCCGCGTTCGCCAGCATCAGCCGCGGCGGCTGCGGCGCCGGCACACCCGCCGGGATGCGGAAACCCATCGCCAGCACGCGCAGCGGCGCGCTGGACGAATTCGCGATGCCGTGCCGCACATCCACCGGCAGATACATGAAGTCGTTGCGGCGGATGGCCATCCGTTCGCCGCCGTAGAGCAGCGTGCCCTGCCCTTCCAGCACGAAGTAGATTTGTTCCTCGCGCGGATAGCTGACAGCGGCGCTCGATCCGCCCGGCACTACCACCAGCAAGCCGTAGTGGGCGACGCTCTTCAACTGCCTGGCTTGGGGATCGCCCACGCCAAAGATCGGCTGGTAGGAGGCGCCCGCCGCGCCGGCGGTCAGGTCGCAGGGCTGCGGCGCGATATCGGCAATCGAAC
>DATKNQ010000136.1:0-21380 GCA_035541265.1 Bryobacteraceae bacterium | reverse complement strand
CGACGCGCCGGGACAAGTGAGATCCTGCACGCACAGAAACATCTTGTGTTTTTGCGCGGCAGCCGCCATCAACAGCACCTGGCTCTGCCCCTTGCAAGCCTTCAGCGCCACGCCGCTGTATCCCATCTCGCGCGCCAGTTCCAGGCTCTCCAGATCCACCAGCGATTCGTCGATGACCACCGGCACGATCTTCGCGGCCTGATGCATGACGTTGGCGCGGTCCGATTTCAGGTCGCGCTTGGTCGGCTGCTCGACGTACTGGATGCGCGCGAATCCGGCGGGCGTCCTCTCCTTCAGGTGAAGGAGGAACGCCAGCAGATAATCCACGTTCGGGCACTTCTCGTTGAAGTCGAGCGAGTAGAACCACGTTTCGACTTTGCGCCCCTGCTGTGTCTCCACTGTGGCGCGATCCACCGCCACCACGCGATCCACATCCCACTGGAGATCCGAGCCGTTGAGCTTGATCTTGATGTGATCGATGCCGTTATAGCGGATCCACTCCGGCAGCGTCTCCGGCAAGCCGTCGCCCACCCGCTGGCGCACGTCGGCGGCCGTGATCGGGTCGACGGCGCCTACCAGGTGATAGAGCGGCATCCGCGGCTTGGGCTCGCGCAACAAGTATTGATCGAGCCATTCGCCGCGGAACTGATCGGTCAGATAGAACGCGAGATCGTGCGGCAGAAAGTCGCGGCCATAGGTGTGGTAGCAGCTTACGCCGTGCAGCTTTCCGTATGCATCGTGGACAGCGGCATCGAACGGGCTGAAGGTGACCAGCGTGCAGAGCTTGGGAATCGGCACGGCGAGTTGCAGCTGGCGCGAGACGTCCGCCGCAGCGCTCAGATAAGCCGGCTCGAGCGCGCGATTGATGTCGATCGGATGGCCTTCCACATCGGCATTCCGCGTGACGCCGGCGATACGGCCGGCCAGCCCTTTCATGGCCGCGAGCGTGGTGTCGTAGGGCAGCGCGGGAAATGACCAGACATTGCCCAGCGGCATTGATCCGAATCCGTGCGCGATGCGGCCATCATCGCCGCGCACCGTGCAGTGCACGTTGATCAGCGTGACGCGCTCCACCACGTTGCCGCCGAACTTCATGGGCGTGCGGTAGCGATAGTCTTCGTAGCTGAACGACACGTCTCCCACACGGATGCGCTTTCCAGACGGCGCCGCCCATACCGCCGGTGCGGCCGCCGCGCCGGCCAGAAATCGTCTGCGTGTGATGGTCATGCCTGGCTCAACCCCACCCGCCGCATCAGCTCTCGCACCTGATCGAGATCGCGGCGCACCTTGGCGGTGAACTCCGCGCGGCTGATCGTCAGTGTCCGCCTGCCGGCGTCGGCGCCTCCCATCTCCGCATACTCGAAGTGCAGTTGGAACGGCCCGGAGAAATGCGCCGCCCGCAGCATGCCGAAGAATTCGGTGAAGTTCACCATCCCCTCCCCAATCGGGCACCAGCGCGGTTCCCAGACGCCTTTCCCGTTCTTCTCCCAGTAGAAGTCCTTCAGCGCGACGCCGCGCATGCTCGGCGCCATCAGGCTGGCCGTGTTCCGCCAGCCGCCCAATCCGCCTTCGATCGTGGCGTGGCCGATATCGTAATTCACGCCTACGGCTTCGGGATCGAAATCCCGCAGCAGGAGATAGAGATCCCAGATCGACGCGCCCAGCAAGCCGGCGCCCGAATGCGTGTGGTACATGGCGCAAACGCCGTAGCGGCGATTCAAAGCCGCCAACTCGCGCACAGCCGGACGATCCGCGGCGATCTGCTCCGGAATGGATCGATGCGC
Source organism: Bryobacteraceae bacterium (assembly GCA_035541265.1). GTDB lineage: Bacteria > Acidobacteriota > Terriglobia > Bryobacterales > Bryobacteraceae > Bog-159. The sequence continues at coordinate 19,596 of DATKNQ010000136.1, read as the reverse complement.
GTCCAGCGAGAATCCTCCCCAGCGATAGCGCCGGATGCCCAACGCGCTCGCGGCCCGCAGGATCTCTTCCGCGTGCGGCGACTGCGCGGTCTCGATACCCGCGGTGATCATCGGCACTTCCAGACCAGCCTGGCGCACGGCTTCCACGGCCTTCGGCAGATCCTCCGGGGCGCGCGCGGGATCGACATGCCCGCCATTCCGCACTGTAATGTCAATTCCATCGAAACCGATCTCGGCGGCCAGGCTCGCGGCATCGGCGATGTTCAACCACTGGAGATGTTTCGAGAAGATGCAGATCTTCGGAAGCCTTTCGTTGGCCGCGCCCGCGGCCAACGCTCCCGCGCCCAGGGCCAGCATCGTGCGCCTCGACATCGAATTCGCCATTCCGGTTAAACCTCAACCCGCCGTTCGGTCATGTTCCAACGGATGCGCCGCCCCAACTTCAACGACATCTCCGCCATCTGAATCACCAGCGCCGCGTGAAATCCCTTTTCGATGGTGGCATTCGGTTCTTTGCGCGTGCGCACGCAATCGAGAAAGTTGCGGATGTGCGCGTCGGTCGCTCCGGCGAACGATCCGGTGGCTGTGCTGGCGGGCGCCTCCGGCTTCGACGCGGGGTAGACGGAAACGAACTCGCGGCCCACGTCCATGCGGCCTTCGTCGCCGTCGAACTGGTTGAGCTGATCGAGGCGCGTGGGATAGCGCATGCCCGCGTAATTGATGGTGAAGATACCCAGGAAGTCCTCCGGATATTCGGCCGCCACCACCACCGTCTCCGGTGTATCGGCTTTCGTATAATGTACGCGGCCCGCCGATGCATTCACCGCCGAAGGAAAGCCGACGCCCCGGATCAGGTGGATGCTGTCGTAGATGTGCGCGCCCTGGTCCGCCACGATGCCGCCCGAATAATCGGAATACGCCCGCCAGTGGGCAAAGCGGTCCGGATCGAAAGGCCGGCGCGGGGCGGGACCTTGCCACTGTTCCCAGTCGAGGCGGCCCTCGACTTTGGTGGCCGGCCGCTCGTGCAGGTTGTTATTGATCCACCAGGTGCGCACCAGCCGCACGCTGCCGAGCGTGCCCGCGGCCCGGATATCGCGCGCCTTCAAATAAAGATCGTAGCTGCGGCGCTGCATGCCGACCTGCACGATGCTCTTCGAATAGCGCGCCGCATCCATCAATTTTACTCCCTGCTCCGGCGTGTGGCACAGCGGCTTTTCGACGTAGACGTCCTTACCCGCGGCCATCGCATCCAGCAGCATCTGGGCATGCCAATGTTCGGGTGTCGCGATGATCACGGCATCGACATCTCTATCGGAAAGCAGCTCTTTGTAATTGCGATACGGCTTGGCTGCACCCTTGGCGGCTGACAACCCCGCCTCCAGGTTCGGCTCATACACGTCCGCGACCGCGGTCATGTGGACGCCCGCGTTTTCCATGAAGGTCTTCATCAGGAACTGACCGCGTCCGCCCGCGCCAATGATCCCCATTCGAATCTGATCGGAAGGCGCGGCTCCCAGCCACATGGCCGTTCCGGTACCCAAAAGAAACGTTCGTCGATTCACCGGTCTGTCACTCCTTACCGCAGTTGTCCTCAAGCTACACGATCCGCATCGTCATGCCACCGTCGATCGTCACCGTCTCGCCGGTGACGAAATCGTTCCGCACCAAACTGATAATCAAGTCCGCAACTTCCGCGGCGCTGCCCTCGCGATGCAATGGAATCCGGTTGTCAATGTTGTGGCGTACCTGTGCGTCCGTCAGGTAGTCCTGAAAGCGCGTCCGGATCACGCCGGGCGCCACGCAGTTCACCCGGATGTTCGATCCCGCGAAGTCCCGCGCCAGGCTGCGCGCGAATTGCGGCAAGGCGCCTTTCACCACGCTGTATGCCGCGGAGTTCGGGCAACCCCGCAAGCCGGCCGCAGACGAGATGAAGATGATTGCGCCCCCGTCTCTCGCCTGCATCGCGGGGATCACGGCGCGGCAAAGGTAGAACGCGGCGTGCACATGAAGATCGAATGCCGCGTGCCAGGCCTCTTCGCTCACCTCGAGCACGCTTCCCGGCGCCGGACCGCCCGCGGCGTGTACCAGCACGTCCGGATTGCCAAGGGCGCCGCGCGTTTCCTCAACCGCACGCCTGGCCGCCTCCCTTTTCTGCAGATCTGTCTTTACAAAAGCGCTGCGCCGCCCGGCCTTCTCGATTTGCCGCCGCACCGACGCGACCGCGTCATCGTCGCGCCGCGCGACAATCGCCACGTCGGCCCCAGCCGCAGCCATCGCAATCGCCGTGGCGGCCCCGATACCGCGCGAGCCGCCGGTCACCAGGCAAATCTTTCCATCCAGCGTCATCGCCCCGGAGCGGGGGGTTGGCCCGCGTCTGCCGAAATACGAACCGCCTTCATCGCCGCCATCAGGTCCGCGCTGCGCACTGACGGACACCAATACTTCTCGATGTACTCGATCACCAGCGCGGTTCCTCCGGCGTGCGACAGGAACGGCCGCCGCGCCGGGTTATACATGGCGTCGGTCAGGTCGCGCACCAGAACGCAGCGCAGCCCCCAGCGCGTCATCTGCTTAATGGCGAACGTGCGGTTGAGGATGCACATGTTGGCGTGCACACCCATGATGAACAGCGTCCCGATCTTTCTTTGCCGCAGCAGATTGTAGATCTGATCGCCATTGTCGGATATGGCGTCGTGCGGGCCCATCGACAGCAGCGGGCTCTCGCGCATCCACGCCTGATGCTCTTTGTCGCCCGGCGTGTCGCATCCGCCGTCGGAATCGTCGATGGGCAGCGGAGGGTCGGGCAGGCTCAGGTCAGCCGGGTGTTGCGCCGCGGGCGCTTCCAGCACCAACCGGCGCTGCGGATAGTCTTTGTAAAAGGGCATCGTATCGGACGGCGCGTGGATCACCAGCACACCGGCCTCGCGCGCCAGCCGCAGCACGGGATCCATGCGCCGGGCCAGATCCTCCACGCGCGCGGTCGCGCCCCGGCACCAATGCTTGTCCCACATATCGCAAATCACGATCGCGGACTCCGCCGGCCCGAATGGCTCGCGGATCGTGACCGGCTGCCATGTGCCGCTGCTCTTAAACGGCTGGACGCGGATCTGCAATGGCAGGAGAGATTGCTGCACGGCGCCTCCCGGTGTCACCCACAGAAAACAGCCCGCGACGGCCAGCAACAAAAGGAGAGCCACGATCTGCAGTCGCATAATTGATATATCAAAAAATACTCCACTATTGCCCGTCTGTCAACAAATTTCGAGATGAGCCAAGGCCGGGCGTCCTGGAGGTCCGGAAATTGACATGACAGAAAACAGGATGCCATAATACCGCTGGTGCAGTCCTCGAAGACCGTCCGTACCGGGAGCAAGGCGAAGCCCCAGGTTCCGCTCTCGGAGCAAGCTTACCTCACGATCCGCGAGTCCATTCTGCGCGGCCGCGTGCGGCCTGGAACCGTATTTTCGCGCCGCAAGCTGGCGGAAGAATACGGCATGAGTTTTCTGCCCATTTCCGAAGCCTTGCAGCGGCTCGAAAACGACGGCCTCGTCGAGAGCCGTCCGCGCGCCGGCACACGGGTAAGGGTCCCCACTGTCGAAGAGATCCGCGGCCGTTACGTGGTGCGCGAGGCGCTCGAAGCCCAATCGGCGCGCCTCTGCTGTGATCGCGCTACTTTTGAAGAGCGGCTGGAATTGCGCCGCATGGCCGAGCAGCTCGACACACTCTACGCGCACGCGGAGTCCGCCGAGCCGGATTTTCAGTTCGTGGTGCATACGCATCATCTCGAGCTGCACATGCGGATCGCGCAATATGGCCGCTGTAAAGAACTGCGCGACGCCATCGAAAAGAATCACGTGTTGATCTACAACTGGTTCTACGATGTGGCCGCCGAACGCCGCTCCCTGCCGCCGCATTTTCACGCGGAGCTCGTGCTGCAGGTCACCGGAACCGATATCCGCGCCGCCGACGATGCCATGCGGGAACACGTGCGCTACGGTCTGCCTTTCATCGAGGAACGGATCGCGCCCAGTTCACCCGGCGAATGGCGGTTGAAACGCTAGGACGAAACGCGACTGACATTTCAAAATGGCCTGGGTGTCACCTTGATCGGGAACTCCGCCAGGATCGGTGTGTTACTTGTGGCTGGTCCGGCGAAGATGGCGTTGGGCGCGGCATCGGATGTATTCAACAAGTGAGTCGAGTCATTTCTCGCGCGAGCTTCGGCATCTGAGGTCAGACCGCCTGCGGGGCCACTATAAACACGATGTACGCCGCTGCCCCAACTCCGCTCCCACTCCTGCAGACGCTCAATCGGGAGCACATTGGGTGTCTGGACGTTCTCCAGTTCTTGAATCGGCTGTGGGCTAATGATAACCGTCAGAACTTCACCGCCGTAATTCTCCTGCGCACGCCCCAGGATCCAGTAAGGCACGTCTGCACCGAGAGCCGGTAATTCCATGAGCATGCCGCGCACAATGCTGTGGCTCGCCCCCCGCGTCCGCGGTGTCGGGAAGATCAGATGGGGCGGCCCCGTTGCGGCATCGCGAAGAAGTTCGCGATCGATCAGGTACACCAGTCCGTCGCGTGAGCTTTCTATGCCTACTCTGACTCTGGATCCCTCGGGCAGCGGTTCGTCAAGCCTTGCGCGAGCGGGCGTCCACGACTTTGCTTCTGACACGGTCTTTTCGGGCGGCGGCTCCTGAAATATGCGGATGTGCGGCGGGTCAGTCTGAGCCGATGGACGCAGTTCCCACAAAGTCACTCCGACCATACTTTCCCTGGCCAGGCTCGAATCGGCCGCCGTACCTCGCCGCGACGCCAGAAAGGCTGCCTTGTAAGACGGTAGCTGTGGAAAGAGTATCCCGGCGGCCACAGCCAAAACGGCCGCCCCACTTACTACTACGACGCGTCTGGGTGCGGGCGGAGGAGTGATGTGCGCGGGAGACTCCTTGAGGGTCGCGGCGATGGCTCTCTCCAGATCAGTGTAATCGCCGGAGTTCGCCAGGGCTACGTATTGAATCCGGCCGAATCCCAGGGGAACTTGCGCATCGTCGATTACGACCGGCACGACCACTTTTCGGGAATATGCTCTGCGGGCTTCGTCAAATACGAAGTCTGAGCGCACAGAAGCTTTGGACCATACGACTACAACGCAGCGCGCGGCATCTAGCTCAGTGGCGATGGCTTCGTCAAAAGCAGAACCGGCAGTAAGTCTGGAGTCCCACCAAACCGACCATCCGAGTCCCTCCAGATACCGCACCAGCTTGATTACGCGTTCGCGATCCTCGTGCGCGTAACTGACGAATATGTCACTTCCTGGACGCTTAGGGGTCATCGTACCGGTGTCACTGTAATACTCTTCAATCTCTTTCGGATTCGTTGCTGGGCCGTGGGATCCGCCGTCCGTTTAAGTGCTTCCCGCAGCGCCGCGGCGGCATTCCCGGAACGCCCCGCATGCCACAGCACAACGCCCAAGCGCTCGAGCAAAACGGCGTTGCCTGGATCGTCGCAGAGACCTTCCCGGAGCACGTGTATCTCATCATCGACTGGATACGAGCCACCCTCCATCAAGTCCACTAACTCGAGGCGAGCCGCAATCGACTCTGGAACAAGTCTTAGAATCTGCTGGTATTGGTCAATCGCCTTGCCGGTATTGCCGTTGCGGGCTAGCGCAGCCGCCATGCTGAACTGTGATGGCAGATAGTCGCCATTCAGCCTCCAATACTTCAGAGCTTCATCAAAGGTTGCACGCCGTTTCGCCAGCACCAGTGCATAATTATGACGCGCCGCCTGCTGGGCCGTGATGGTTTGCCCGGGCAGACTCAGAGCGCGCTCGAGATCCTGCTTTGCTTTCCGGTCGCTGCCATTTCTGGCTTCCAGCTGACCTAAGGCCGTCAGCGGCTCGGCACGCCCGGGCGCAAGATCGATGGCGTGGCGAAACATCTCTTCAGCCTCAGAACTACGATTCAACGTAGCGTAGAGCAGTCCTAGGTTGTAAGGCAGATAGAAGTAACGCGGAGCCTGCTCCATGGCGGCGCGGTAGTCAGCAATGGCTTGATCGTACCGGCCCTGCTGCCAATGAGTCAGTCCTAAATTGTGACGTGGATATGCCCAGCGTGGCGCTCTGTCTATCGCGTCCGCGAAGGCCATTTCCGCATCCGAGTAACGGGCGGTCTCCAGATACGCAATGCCGAGCGCGTTATAAGCGTATGCCGCTCTGGGCTCGAGGCGGATAGAACGCTGCAGGGCATCCACGGCTTCATGGTAGTCCTTTTGAAACACCAGAAAGCGTCCCTGGCAGAACAATTCACGCGCGCTCAGATAGGGCGATCCGGGCTGTAACCGCAGCGCTTCGTCAAAAATCTGCCCGCCTCTATGAAACTCATCCGCGGTCTGTGGCACCTCCTCTCCCTTCAGATAGTCCAGGAGGATCTGCTCGCCACGGTCTTCCAGGACGATGGACGCCTGAACGCCGGCCGGTCCTTCGGTTGGTTTCGTCTCCGTAGCCGGCTGCGTTCTTTGCTGGTCCGCTGCGGGAGCTTTCTTGCCGCCGCGCCGGCCGATATCCAGTTCCTTCTGCGGGATGCGCAGTTGATCCAACGGAACCTGCTTGAACTGGATGCCCTGCTTTTTGAAATCCGCGACGGCCTGCGATAAGTCGCGGACCATAGGCGTCGGCATCTGGTGGAAGCTGGTGACCTTCTCCACGGCCTCAGTGACATATGATGTCAGACGTGCCGCCCGTACATACAGATCCCCTGGCTCACGCGCTTCGTCGGTATTTAGTCCGCGCAGCAGGAAATAGGTGAAAGCTCCGTGTCCGCCATCGAAGAGCTTATTCTCGTACGCCACCGCATCCGGTCCCGCGTGTGTAGCCAGAATCCCAAAGTAGTTCTTGGTTGGACTAGCAGAGGCAGCACTGAACTGTACGAAGTAACCCGCACCGCAAACATCCAGAAAAACCCTGGCCGCGCCGAACGGAGCGGCCCTCCCCAGCATCCAATCTTCCGCATCCTGTAGCGAGACAGAGTTTATATTGACATCCTGCGGATCGGCGCGATGTGTAAGGATGCTCGGCATCTTGCTGACTCCGGGAGGAGTCTTCCCTTCCGGCAACATGCCTCCATGCGCCGCGACGAACAGCCATACCGTATCGCGCTTGCCTGCCTTGCGCTTCAGAGCCATAAAGTAATTGCGGATCGCTCCTGACGTAGCTTGTGCATCCGGCAGGAAGACTACCTCTTTCGCGCCGCCGCGCGGCGAGCGCAGATATTGTGCGAACAGTTCCGCATCGCGTGCCGCGTACTCCAAGTCCTTGATCTTGGGAGCTTGTTCATAGTGAGTGATGCCAACCACCAACGCGTAGACGTTTCCATTTGGCTGGGGCGGCGGTTGTGCCTCTGGCTCACCGAAAAGCCGTGTGTGGGTGGGCGCCTCCAGAAGATGCTGGATGTGCTTCAACAACCGCGGCTGACCGGACCAGCGTTCAGCGACCTGGAAATACTCCCAGGCGGCCTGTTCGTTCAGGTTCGCCCGCTCGAGCAACGCCGCGGCAACCAGCCGGCGATTGGGGTCGTCCGCGTGTTTCAGCAATTGCTGAAGCTGCTTCCGCGGGTCCTCCCCCAATCGAGCAACGGCGGAAGCCATTTGCTGCGCCGAAAACCGCGTGACATGAAGTTGACTGGTCGAGAGCACAGTCGTGACGTCGGGTTCGCGTTCCAGTGCGGGCACATCGCAGGGATTCAACGCCCCTGTAGCTTTAAGCGTTGAGCCGCCAGGAATTGTACTGAGAGACTGCGTCAGTTGGACGGATCCGTGTAGGGCATAAACCTGTCCCGAAAGCGAGCCACTGTCGGGACAATAGTAAAAAGTCAACACACCGGGCCCGCTGCTCAGCTTGTCACCCGCAAAGACAAAGTCACCCGGCTGCGCCGGTTGCGGCGTGCGGGTGCCCGTAATCGAGAGAGTCGATCCATCTGGCGCGGCTCCGACCCACCCTAGAGGCCGTTCTTCCTCTTGCGCCGCGAGGTAGCTTACTAAGATGGCCAATAATAGAGCCACTATGCCGGCGTTTTTTGTCATCGCCATGCTTAGAAACTCTGTTATTATATATCAACTAAAACAGAAATGAACCGGATTGTACGTGTATTACCGCTTCTATTTGCAGCGCTTCGCTGTCCGGCTCAGACGACCGACAGTGTTATCGCCGGGCGGGTAGTGAATGCGCAGACCGGCGATCCGATAGCCGGCGCGCGGATCGATGCCACGCGTCTCGATGCGAGCCTCGGCCGGGTTGCCTTCACCGGCCCCGCCGGCTTTTTCACCCTGCCGCTGCTGTCTCCCGGCACCTATCGCATTCGCATCACCGGCGATCAGCGCCTCCAGCCGCAGGAGGTCCAGGAACTGGAATTGCCGGTTGCGGCCGATCTGTTTCTGGTAGCCAGGCTTCGCCCACTCGAGGACGTTTGGGAGCAGAGACAACATCAGAGCGTCTTCCTCCCCGGACACTCTGCGCTGGTGCTGATCGGGCCGGATGTGGACACCAGCCGCACCGCCTCGTTCGAGGCCGCCGGAGGCACACTGAGCGCGCTGGAAACCAGCGTCTCATACGTTATAGACCATCAGTTTATCGAAGATCTCCCTTTGCCGGACCGCGACGCCTACACGTTGCTCGTCTTACTCCCCTCGGTAATTGCCGACACTACTACCGCCCGTGGCATCAACGTGTCCGTCGCCGGCCAGCGTACCTCAGCAGGAAACTTTCTGCTGGACGGATTAGAAAATGACAATTACTTAGTCGCCGGTCCATTGGCGGCGGCCATTCCGGAGTCCATTGAAGAATACCGGATTTCGACCAATAACTACTCCGCGGAGTACGGACGCACGAGCGGGTTTATTGCCAACGCAATTACGCGCAGCGGCGGGGACGCCTGGCACGGTTCGGCATACCTCTTCTTCGAGACCGATGCGCTCGGTGCAAACGGCTTCCAGGAAAACGCAAACGGCATTCCACGCGCCCCGCTGCGGCAGTTCGAGCCCGGCGGATTGCTCGGCGGTCCGCTGCTCAAGCAGCGGCTCTATAATTACACATCGATCGATGTATTGAGATATCACTCACAAAGTGACGCGCAGTCTTTTCTCTTGCCTACGCGCCAGTTCATTGCCTCGACCAGCCCCGGCACCGCCGCCGGCACGCTGCTGCGCGAGTACGGTTCCATCGCGCCGGACGACGCATCGTCTGCCGCCGCCTCCGTGAATATCGCGCCACCAACGGGCCTACACCGGGACTCCGTGCTGGAGCGCTTGGATTATTCGCCGGCCGGCCGCAGGAACCGGCTGATGGGCCGGCTGTCCTATGGAGACTTCCTCGATCCGTATCTCCTCTACAATCCTTACCCGGGCTTTTCATCGCCGCTTGGCCAACGGGCTCTATCTCTGGCAGCTTCCTGGACCTATACGTTGCCGCCGTCCGCCACTAACGAGCTGCGATTCGGCAGAAGCGGCTCCCGCTACGTGCTCGAGAGGCCCCACAACGATGTGCCGGCATTAGACACGGCTGACAACGGTCAACCTGTCTGGCTTCCAGGAAGCCAAGCGTATTACGACTATCGCTACCACGACCACACGTACGAAGCGCTGGATAACTTGACCATCGCGCGTGGCGCTCATCTACTAACTGTTGGAGGCGGCTGGCTGGGCCGCGGCATCTCGACTGCTCTGAGCGCAAATTCTTCGGGTATCTATGCGTTCACCTCTTTGGCGTCCTTCGCCGCGAGTTATCCAGCCACGTTGTTCCTCACCTATGACCGGGAGAGTGGCGATCCAAGACTTACTCCACCGTCCGCGCGCGCGTACACCTATCAGCAGGCGTATGGCTTTGTCCAGGATAGTTACCATCTCTCCCCCAAAGTGACGTTGAATGCCGGCCTGAGATATGAGTATTTCGGCGAGCCGTACAACACTGGGACTTTCAAGGATGCACTCATCCAATTAGGCGCGGGAGATACTTTACCCGAAGGGCTGGCTGGCGCGGCGTTTGTCGCGCCCGGTCCCGGCCATCAAAGAATCTACAGTGCCAAGACCGGGTACTGGGCTCCGCGTTTCGGATTGTCTTGGGACTTGACCGGTCGCGCCCAAACGGTCCTGCGCGGCGGCTACGGCATATACTATGACCGCCCATTCGAGAACTTCTGGGCCACCATACCTGCGAATTCTCTGATCTTCGGCTCTACTGCGATCAGCCAGCCCGTCGACTTTCTGCAACCGGCGCATAGCCTGGTGAGTTCCTACACTCCGTCCACCGCTCCCATCAATCCGGTGGTCTTTCAGCCGAATCTACGGAATGCTGCGGTGCAGAATGCTTTTCTCGAGTTCGACCAGGCGCTTTCCTGGGCTGTCTCGGCCCGCTTTTTCGGTATGGCCAGCCTTGGGCGGACGCTCCCTACCAACGACATAGTAAATAGAGACTACAGCGTGCCCTTTGGCGGAGACAATCTGGCCGGACAGTACAATCCGAATCTGCCGGAGCTCTACTACCGGGCAAATCAGGGCAAGTCTGACTATATGGCGTTCTCGTCGGTGCTGACAGTTCGCCGCCGCCGGGTGCAGGGCCAGGCTTCCTACACATTGAGCCACGCGATCGATAATCAAAGCGACCCGCTCGCTGGCACGTTCCTGGACTATAACCTGGCTTCCGCCGCCGCACAGCAGATTTATGCGAGTTTCACCCGCCAGTTCGACAGCCAGTTCGATCGAGCGAACGCCAGTTACGACCAGAGACACAACCTGGTCCTCTATGGATTAATCGAGCCCCCATCGCTTCCCGGGAGGGCCCTGTGGCTTACGAAGGATTGGCGCATCGGCTTGTTGGGCGCCTTTCGGTCCGGCTTTCCTTATACCGTTCTGGTCGAATCCGGAGGTTTCGGACTGCCCACCTATGTGAATGATCGAGCGAGTCTGGCAGCGGCCGGCCTCCCGGCGACTGAGAATACTGCGGTGGCCGGCGGCCGTCAGTTACTAAACCCTTTGGCGTTTAGCATTCCCGCTCCGGGAGTCGTGGGCGATACTGGGCGGAATGCTTTTCGCGGGCCCGGGCTCTACAGCATCGATCTCTCATTAATGCGGGATGTCCGCCTGCCGCGGCTTGGTGACAAATTCAAGCTGCGCATCCGCGCCGATGCTTTCAATGCGCTCAATCACGCAAACCTGAATAACCCGGCGAACACTTATCTGAACCTGAGCAATCTGTCGGGATGCAATCAGTTCGCGGCCGCCTGCTACGGCAGGGTCGAGACGGGCGGGTCGCCCCTGGTCCTGCCTTTCTCCGAAACGGGTAGACAGATCCAGCTTATGCTCCGCCTGGATTTCTAGCTATATGCTACGGGATGATCGCGCCAATCGAGGTGAAGGCGCTCCCGTTATAGCGGATTCCCAAGCCGTCAATCGCCACGTTCGACTTGAACTGCATGATGCCGCGCTGGCCGTTCACTTCCGGATAGTCGATGCCGAGCACAGAAGCATAGTGGCCATTGGCCGGTATGGTGATCTGGCTCTTCTGCACCGGAATCGCATTTCCGGCCTGATTTGTGAATGTCACAATCACGTTCGCCGCCGTCGAGTTGGGATTCGCCAGCGCGAACGACGAAGAGTAAATGTACTGTCCCCGCGTATTGTCGTACGGAATGTAGACCGTCGTGCCTCCCGCGGAGTCGAGCGGCACCGCGGCTTCCGATGGCGGCGCACCCATTGGCGGACTGGCCGTGAAGATGCCCGTCCCGCCAATCGCTCCCGTGCTGACGAGCTCCGCCCATCCCTCCGTCAAACTGCCCGAGCCATCGGTCTCGATCACTCCCAATTGTCCCGGCGCGAGCGGCCCTTGAAGTGAGGACGTATTGCCGCCGCCGGCCAAGGGCAGCGAAAGCGCCGAGCCATTGTCGCCATAGGAATTGAGCGTATAAGAGGCTGTCTGGCTGCCTGCATTTACCAGCAGAATCGTGGTCGTCCAACCTCCGCCGTTAGCCAGGTGTGACATTACATGCGGACCCGAGCCTGTCTGCGTCGGCGATTGAACGGTAATGTCCACGGGTATATTCAGCGGCGGCTGACAAGGTACGGATACACACGAAATGGTCACAGCGCCGATGTTTTGCCCGGTTACCAGGCCGGACGTCCTGGCGGTGGCAGTCATCGTAATTGGCGTCGCCCCGCTCCCATTGCCGACGCTGACGGCGCCGGCCGCGCTACCCGCGCCGGCATAACTTGCCGTTACATTCACACTGAAACCCCCGGCGTCAACGATGGTGAATGGCTCGGTCTGTTGCGATCCTTCCGGCATAGTGAAGAGCAGACTGGTCACGGACGCCTGTGGTACCGCATTGTTGGTCACCTGGAATGTGCCGCTATTCGAAGTAGTGCTGCTTCCCGAACTGCGGGGCCAGATGCCCTTCAGGCTTCCCCGCCTCAGATTCCCCATGTGCCTTAACATAGGCGCCGGCGTCTGGCTTTGTATGATGGTCGTTGTGTCGACTATCGTATAAGTCGCCAGGTAGTAGCCGGGCGCCACGAGCTGGCCAGTCGAATTAAAGGTTACTGTAATCGGAACACTTGACCCGGCGTTGACAAAACCACTGGTCGGTGAGATGGAGAAATTCGCATTGGCCTCGCCCTGGATGGACGAGCCGAAGCTCGCGCCCGAACTGCCGGTGTTAGTCAAGGTGACCGTCTTCGTGACTATTAGTGGAGAGTTGTCCGAGGTGGTAGCCGAAACCGTCGGAGTCACTGTAAAGCTCGGCGACGATGGCTGGGTAACGACGGTAATTTGATACCCGGCCTGCTGGCCAAGATAGCTGATCAGGAACTGGTAGGTGCCGGCGCTGGCCGGGATGCCCGAGACGGTGCAGCCGCCGGTTCCCGAGACACTCAACCCCGGGGGCAAAGCACCGCCCGCCTGAGAGCAGAAATAAGGTCCTATCGCGGCGTTGTACGGCTCGCTCAGAAGCGCATCGGGTAGCGGCTGGTAAGTCGTCTGCGTGCTCGTCACCACAAAAGTCACGGGAACGTAGAGAGGTGAATTGCTTGCCGCGGATGACGTAAATACCAGTGTGTCCTGGTAAGTGTTGGGCTGAAGGCCGCTGGGATTTGCCTCCAGGACGAGCGGAAACGACGTGTTCAGGACATAGAGCCACTGCGAGTTCTGAGTGTCGCCCACCGAAACGCCGATGGGATTGGGACCACATCCAGGTGACTGCATCAGGCTGATACTCTGCTGATCCCCCGGCCCTCCAATAACAGCGGTGAAGGTGAGTTGCGCCGGCGATGCGATCAGCGTGCACGCGGTAGTGGATGTCAGCGGCATGCGCCCGATCTTGCCGCCACTTCCATTGCTCTGACCGTTCTCCGTAAACCAGACTGCGTCATCAGGACCATTGGTTATGCCGGAGGGTTGATTGCCCGCGGTCAGGATCGGGTACTCGGTGATGACGCCTGATATCGTGCTACGGCCGAGTTTCCCGCCGGAGTACTCCGTGAACCACAATGCACCATCGCCCCCCAACGTGATTCCGGCTGGATTGCTGTTCAGTGTCGGCACGGGATACTCATTGATGGCGCCGGAAGTTGTGATCCGCCCGATATTGTTCCCATATACTTCGGCAAACCAAACGGCTCCGTCCGGCCCTTGCGCAATGCCATCGGGCGCACTAGAGGGAGTGGGCGTCGGATATTCGGTAAAGGCGCCGGTTGCAGTCACTCTGCCGATCTGGCTGGCAGCGAACTCGGTAAACCATAGCGCACCGTCGCTGCCCAATGTGATCACGACCGGTTCGCAGTTCCTAGTTGGGATGGCGTACTCAGTCACTGCACCGGAGGTTGTGATACGGCCAATCTGGTTGCCTAACACCTCCGTGAACCACAGCGCCCCGTCCGGGCCGACCGTGATGCCACCCGGCTCACTATTGGAAGTCGGAATGGGGTATTCCGTAAACGTCCCGCTAGGGGTGATGCGCCCGATCTGATTGGCGCCCTGCTCGGTGAACCATAGGGCGCCGTCCGGACCCGCGGTGATCCCGTCGGGCTGGCTGCCACTCGTCGGAACCGGGTATTCCGTGATTGCGCCGGTGGTATCGATCCGGCCAATCTGGTTGCCAGAGTATTCCGTGAACCACAATGCATTGTCGGGTCCTAAAGCGATGAACTCAGGGAGCCCGGCAGAGGTTGGGACCGGGTACTCAGTCATGCCGGATTGAGCGTAAGATAGGGCCGGGGCGCTCAGAATCAAGGCCGAAGATAGAATCAGCCTCGCAAGGCTGCTTCTCCGGCTGAGGAGTATCGGGGTGTCAGAGGCAACATCTTCTCGGACTTCGGCGCGCGCTGCGCGTGACAGACACGACGCGGCCGCCGCGGAAGGTTTCAGGCTCGACAGGCGCATGCTACACCTCACTGCCATAACTGAGGGATTCAACCCTATCATGTTTGGAACAGGAACTCAATCGGAAAGTAAGGAATTGAGTCACTTTTGCGCTACAAGTCCGCGATTTCCGCAAGAAGGCTCTTCTGAATCGCCGCACAGCCACCTCATGACGCCAATTCATACTCTTCGGGGACCGCCTGGGAGATTTCCGGATGCCCAAGACCGGTACACGATGCCCCCCGGCACAGTCGTCTTCTCCTGGTAGTGATGAAGCCTGGCGAATCGTTACAGGGAGAGTTGCACCGCCGGCGTTTAGCCATTATCAGTCGCGCTCCACGGCCCGCCGCAATCGTCAATCAGATTAATCATTAACCTAGTTGACTATTCCGATGGACCGCGCTATGATCGTCCACCGGGAGCGTGCAAGCCCATGCAGTCCACGGCCGCCACTGGCCCGGGCGGATTCACCGGTCCGTTGCCCTGCTACCGTTTTCGCTATCGTCAAATGAGGAGCATGGGAATGGATCACTCTGAGCAAATGATCGGAGAGTTGCTGGGCAGCGCGCATGTATTCGATGCCGCGGTCGACAGCGTTATGGACGAGCTCCTTTCACGAGCCATCGACAACCAACTGACCCCTTTGCAGCTCAAGATCTTGCGGCTCCTGCACCTCACCGACGCGAGCAGCGTGGCGGATGTGGCCGCCTTCCTGGGGGTCAGCAACGCGGCCGCCTCGAAGTCCGTCGACCGGCTGGTGCGCCGCAAATTTCTGCGCCGCGTCGAGGCCCGGCAGGATCGCCGGACCAGCGACCTGACGCTTACCACCTCGGGCGAGACGATCCTCGGACAGTACGAGCGGGCCAAGTTCCGGAAGCTGAAGAAAGTGTTCCGCGGCTTTGCGCCCGCCGAACTCCGGCATGCCGCGGAGTTACTCGAGCGCATGGCCAAGGCCATCGTGACCCAAAGCGCCAACCTGACCGACGTGTGCCTGCAGTGCGGGATCCATTTGAAGGAGCGCTGCCTGGTGCGGGAAGCTGCGCGCGCGGAATGCGCCTATCAGTCGCGGCGAAACAAGCGGGAAGTGAGAGGTCATGGAACGAAGATTGAAACTGCAGAAGGAGGCGGAGCCGGAATGGGCCCGCCGGATTAGCGAGCACCCCGGCTGCGAGGGCATCTTTTCCTGCCTCCAGTGCGGCGCCTGCTCCGGGACCTGTCCGCTATCCATCTACATGGACTTCGGTCCCCGCCGCATCATTGCTCTCGTGCGCGAAGGTTTCCGGACCGCCGCCCTCAGTTCGGAAACCATCTGGTTATGCGCCTCGTGTTACGCCTGCGCGGTCCACTGTCCCCGCCAGATCCACGTCACTGACATCATGTATACGCTCAAGCGCGAGGCCATCGAGGCGAAGCTCTATCCGCGGCGCCTGCCTATCCCCGTTCTGGCGCAGGAGTTTTACCGGGCGGTGCGCAGCCGCGGCAAGAATGCGGAGTTTTGGGTGGTGTTGCGGATGGCGGTCAAATCGAATCCGCTGATCCTACTCAGCATGATTCATACCGGCTGGGCCCTGCTGCGCACGGGCCGCTTGTCGCTGCACAGCGAGCACGCCGACGGTATCGCTGAGATCAAGCGCTACCTGGACATGCGGGAGGTGGCCTGATGGCGGCGTACTGCTATTATCCGGGTTGTTCCTTGCGCGGCACCGGGATTGCGTACGAGGAAAGCCTGCTGGCTGTTTTCAAGCTCCTGCATCTGCCCATCGAGGAGTTGCGGGATTGGAATTGCTGCGGCGCCACATCGTACATGTCGATCGACGAGGGCTCGGCCTGCGTGCTTTCGGCCCGCAACCTGGCGCTAGCGCGCCAGCTCCATTACCGCGACATCGTAGCGCCGTGCAGCGCCTGTTATCTGGTGCTGCGCAAAACGCAGGATTACGTGCAGCGCTATCCGCGGATCGGGCGCCGGGTGGAAGAGTCGCTGGGAGCGGGACGGCTCCACGTGTTGAACGAAGTGCGGGTGCGGCATCCGCTGGAAGTGCTACACACCGATGTTGGTCTCGCGAAGATCAAGGCGCGGGTTCTCCGTCAGTGGCCCGGTGGCAAAGTCGCCTGCTACTACGGATGCCAGATGGTGCGGCCCTATGCCGATGGCGATCCGGATCACAACCCGGTGCGCATGGATGAGTTGATGCATGCGGCCGGCGTCTCCACCGTGGATTTCCCGCTGAAGACCAGGTGTTGCGGAGGCACGCTGACCGGCACCATGCCGCCGGTCGGTATCCGGCTGAACGAAATCCTGCTGGCCGAGGCGCATCACAGAGGAGCGGAGGCCATGGTCACGGTCTGCCCTTTGTGCCAGTACAACCTGGATGCCTACCAGTCGGAACTGCGCCACCGCTCCAAAACATTTGCCGAAATGCCTGTCTTCTTCTTCACCCAGGTTCTCGGTTGGGCGCTGGGAGGCGATCCGGCCCGGCTGGGCCTCAAACGCGCGATCTCCGGGCGCAGGCAGATTGCGCAGTGGTTCCCCAAACAGCGCGCGGAGGCCGCCGCCCATGTCTGAATCGAATGGCACGGTGCGCATCGGCGTGTACGTCTGCCACTGCGGCACCAATATCGCCGGCATTGTGGACGTAAAGGCGTTGACGCATTACGCCGCGGGCCTGCCGAACGTGGCGGTATCGCGCGACTACAAGTACATGTGCTCCGATCCCGGCCAGGACCTGATCCGCCAGGACATCCGCGACCAGCATCTGAATCGCATCGTAGTCGCTTCCTGCTCGCCGCACTTGCACGAAGCCACGTTCCGCAACGCCACGCGCGCCGGCGGCCTGAATCCGTTTTTCGTGCAGATGGTGAACATCCGCGAGCATGACTCGTGGGTGCACACCAACCACGCGGAGGCCACCCTCAAGGCCCTCGACATGGTGCGCGCGGCGGTACGGCGGGTGGCTCACCATGAGGCGCTCGAAAAGGCACGGGTCTCGATCCGTCCCGAAGCGCTGGTGGTGGGCGGCGGCATCGCCGGCATTCACGCTGCGCTCACCATGGCCAACGCCGGCAAGCATGTCTACCTGGTGGAACGCGAGCCCACCATCGGCGGCCACATGGCGCAGTTCGACAAGACCTTCCCTACGCTCGATTGCTCGGCGTGCATCCTGACGCCCAAGATGTCGGCGGTGAAGAATCATCCGAACATCACACTCTGGACTTATTCGGATGTGACGGCTATCGAAGGTTACGTCGGGAACTACAACGTCACCATCACGCGGCGGCCGCGCTATGTGCGTGAAGACTTGTGCGTGGGTTGTCTCGAGTGCCTGGAAGGCTGCGTCTACAAGCAAGCCAAGGTGCCGGACGAGTTCAACATGGGTCTGAGCAAGCGGCGGCCGATCTACATTCCGTTTCCGCAGGCCGTGCCGCAGACGCCGGTGATCGATCCGGAAACCTGCATCCAGTTCAAGAGCGGCAAATGCAAGAAGACCTGCATCGAAGTCTGCGGCGACCGCCATGCGATCGACCTGTACATGGAACCGCGCACCGAACATATCGAAGTCGGGACGGTGGTGCTGGCCACAGGCTTCCAGACGTACGATGCGCGCCGCAGTCCCTACTACGGCTACGGCACCTATCCGAACGTCTACACGGCGCTTGAAATCGAGCGCCTGGTCAACGCTTCCGGCCCTACGGGCGGCGAAGTGGTGCTACGCACCGGCGGGCATCCCAAGTCTGTCGGCATCATCCACTGCGTGGGATCGCGGGACGAGAATACCAACCGCTGGTGCTCGCGCGTCTGCTGCATGTACTCGCTGAAGCTCGCGCACCTGCTCAAGGAACACACCGGCGCCGAGGTCTTCAACTTCTATATCGATATGCGCACGCCGGGCAAAGGCTTTGAAGAGTTCTATCAGAAGTTGCTTAGCGAGCGCGTGCATTTCATTCGCGGACGAGTCGCCGAAGTCACGGACGCGTCTTTGCACTCGAGCGAGGAAGGCCGGTTGGTGATCCGCGTGGAAGACACGCTGGCGGGCTTCGTGCGGCGCATCCCGGTGGACATGGTGGTGCTCGCCACCGGCCTCGAGCCGCGGGCGGACGCGCAGGAAGTGCGCCGCCTATTCAACATCACCTGCTCCAACGAGGGATTCTTCCTCGAGCGCCATCCCAAGCTGGCGCCGGTGCAGACGTTCACAGACGGCATCTTCCTTGCTGGGTGCTGCCAGGGACCGAAAGACATTCCAGACACGGTGGCGCAGGCCGGGGCCGCGGCCGCCGAAGCCCTGGCGCTGATGGATGCGGGCTGCGTGGAGACCGAGCCGAATACGGCCTACGTGATGGAAGAGGCTTGCTGCGGCTGCAAGACCTGCATTTCCGTGTGCCCCTACCACGCGATTTCGTTTGTGGATGAGAAGCAGGTGTCGGCGATCAACCCGGTGCTGTGCAAGGGATGCGGCACGTGCGTGGCCGCCTGCCCCTCGGCAACCATCCGGCAGCACCTGTTCGAAGACGAGCAGATCTTCGCGGAGATCGAAGGGATCCTGGAATATGCCTGAAGAATACGAGCCCAAAATCGTGGCGTTCTTCTGTAACTGGTGTACGTATCTGGCTGCGGACCTGGCCGGAACGTCGCGCATCAAGTACGCGCCGAGCACGCGCGTGATACGGGTGATGTGCTCGGGCCGCGTGGATCCGCAGTTCGTCCTGGACGCTTTCGCCAAAGGCGCGGACGGCGTGTTGATCGGCGGCTGTCATCCCGGCGATTGCCATTATCAGGAAGGCAACTACAAAGCGCTGCGCCGCTTCCGTCTGCTGCAGCGCTTGCTGTGCCAAATGGGCATCGAAGAAGAGCGCGTGCGCCTGGAGTGGATTTCCGCCGCGGAGGGCGATCGCGTGCGCGCCGTGATCGACGAGATGACCGCGCAACTGAAATCCCTCGGCCCGGCGCGGCGCTCACATGCGGAGGCCGCATGAAACCGAAGGTCGCATTCTATTGGTGCGCCTCCTGCGGCGGCTGCGAGGAAGCCGTGCTGGACCTCGGCGAGGGCCTCCTGGATGTCACCGCGCTCGTCGACATCGTCTTCTGGCCCGTGGCGCTCGACTTCAAGGAAAAAGATGTCGAGGCGATGCCTGATCGCTCGATAGCCATCGCGTTCATCAACGGCGCCATTCGCACCAGCGATCAGGAGAAGATGGCC
>DATKNQ010000135.1:0-32386 GCA_035541265.1 Bryobacteraceae bacterium | reverse complement strand
AGAGAAGCCGTCCAGCCAAATGCTGCGAATGCCCGGCAATCCATCCTGCGCGATTCGGCCCGCGGCGCGCAGCAGCCGCTGGGATCGCGTGGCCAGACCGCGGCTAGCGAGCTCGCGCTCCACCTCGCGGTACACCGCCGCGAACGCTGCGCTCAGCGGAGCGCTGTCCAAGCCTGGCAATGCGTGCGCCAGTTGTTCCGCGTCGCAGCCCGCGGACGAAAACTCCTCCATGGTGCGCGCCAACGCAGCGCAAAACCCAGGCAGCCGCACGACCCTCGCAAATTCCGCGCGGCCCACGCGGTGACCCGCCTCTTCGACAATCAAGTAGAGCAGCGGTCCGGAGACTT
This sequence comes from Bryobacteraceae bacterium, assembly GCA_035541265.1. Classification (GTDB taxonomy): domain Bacteria; phylum Acidobacteriota; class Terriglobia; order Bryobacterales; family Bryobacteraceae; genus Bog-159. The sequence goes on along the minus strand of DATKNQ010000135.1, from coordinate 32,039 downwards.
GCGGCAGGTCCGCGGTGAACGGATCGACGAAGCGCGACAGCGTCTGAATCAGCCCCGGGCGAAAAACGAACCCCTCGCGCGCGATCTCGTTCTGCAAATGCTGGGCCATGGTGGCCGTCGGCGTGAGCAGCCGCACACCAGAGTCCCGGCGCCGTAAAGCTTCGCGAAAGCGCTCGAGGATGCGGAACGTTTTTCCCGACCCGGCCGGGCCGGTGAGCATGCGCATTGCTTCCAGCTTAGCCCGACTTGGGCTGTCTAATACGGCAGCGTATCGAACGACAGATTCGCACAGGCGCTCGCGCCCGCCGGCGTGAATCCGTTGATGCTCGAATAGACGGCGCGCATATCCGTCGCGAGGCAGTGCACCATGGCGCGATTGTACAGGTCCACCGGGTTGCGCTCGCCAAAATCGGTAAACGAAACCAGCCGGCGCAAGCGGCATCGATCGTCACCGCTTGCGCCCTTCAGCAGTGTGCAGATCTCCTTCGGACCCTCGGCCGTCTGGTCGAATTGGAATTGCAGCCCGTAGGCGATATCGGCTGCAGTCGGGACCACTAGCGCACTGAGCAAGGCAGTGCTCTGATGATATTCCTTGGCCGGCGGCACCGGGATGCCTACCAGCGTGCCGATGTAAGGAATCTCGACCAACGGCGGAACCAACGGAATGCGCGAGCGCGAGCGCTGCAGAACCGCGGCGAACGACGATACTTCAAACAGTTTCATGGAGTCGACCCGAACGCGCGTCGACGTATCATGATTCGCCACGCGCGAAGTGTTGGCGGCCGCGCCGTTCTGCTGGCCGCCGGCATAGATGGGTGGACTTGCGGAGTCGTCTGCATTCAGCGACACCACGATCTCCGCCGCCGAAGCCGTGGCCAGGCTGCGCGGAATCGCGCTGATGGCCAACTGCCGGCCGATCTGCGCGTAGGTGGTCTGGTAATTGTTCAGGAACGCCGCCGCGAGTTGCGCGCTGCTGAGCGCACCGGACCCCGGAAGCACCGCGCTGACCGGGGCCGTTTCCCCGGAAGTCGTGTTAGTGCCCGCCCCGGTCAGACTGTTCAACACATCCGTCAATTTCGGAGCTGAACTCGCGTTCAAGAAGCTCTGCGACGTGGAGGAGGCGTAGGTCCATTGGCCGGAAATCGTGCGCACCGTGACGATGCCTTCGTTGAAGAACGAAGGCTTATCGAGGCCTAACAGGCGCTTAATGCAGCAGCGGTCATCGTTGTTGCGATTGATCCGCTCCACCTGATATAAGACATCCGCGCGCACGAAGCGCTGGAAGGTTGTAACGTCGCGGTTGAAGGCATCGATCAGCGGACTCCACGCGGAGTTCAACGCGTCCGCGCTCTGGCTCAGGTCATACGCCTTGAACTCGTGCGGGAACTGCTGGCTCATTTTGTAATTGAAGAGGAAATTGGCGACCGCGGCGCGCATGAGACCCGCGCCCGATGGCGAAGACTTCGCATCGCCCGCAACGCCGCCCTTCAGCAGATTCTCCGCCTCCGTGAGGAAGCAGCGCAAAAACACGCGCGCGGGCGGATCGCCCTGCCCGGGTTTAAATGTGGATCCCAGGATGAGGTGCAGGTCCTGGCTTTCACAAGTCTTCTCGTCCGCTGTAAGGTCGAGACTATTCCAGATCTTCTTGCAGCGATCCTTGTCTTCCGCCAGTGCGTCGCAGAAGTTGGGCGAAGTCGCGGTCGCATTGCCCTCCACCACGCGCGTCGTGTCGTACACCGCCTTTTCCGGATCGCGGGCGGCGATCAGAGCGAGCAGCACGTCTGTCAAGCGCGGCTTCAACGGCTGAAACAGTGTCGTATAGCCCAGACAATAGTGGGGGGGTGTGCAGATCCCATAGTCGGCCGCGCTCGTCCCGCCTGGAAACGTAAGGGTCGCGCGTGTCGAATCCAGATACTGCTGCGCGGCCGTCTGGGGATCTTTGCCGTCGATGGCGTGTTGCCGGCCGCCGACGTAGCGATCCGCAATGTAACGGTAGAATGCGTCATCGAAAAAGTTCCCGGCCGCAATTTGCGCGCGCACGTAACCCCACGCCCGCTGCACCACTGTTTCGAGGCTTTGGTTGTAACTGCCGGCCAACTCCTTCACGGCTGAGGCGAACGCCCCGATCGCGCGCGGACTGGTCGTGGAGTTCTGCAGTACCCAGCCGTTGATGATCATTTCCGGACGCGGCAGGTCGAGCTGTGCGATGATCCGCTTCTGTTCGGCGATGTTTTCGTCGTCCCCCGGATTCTGTGTGCTGAACAAAAGCAGATCGTTTTCCAGCGGCGCCATAGCGGCCGCGGATGGAGGCGGTGCGCCCGCTGGCGGAGCGGCCGGCTTTTCCTTCTTATCCTTCTTATCATCCGTGGAATCGCTGGACGCCTCGGCCGGTTTCCCTGCCGGAGGATCAGAAGCCGCCGTAGCACTAGCCTTGTAGGCCGCGGCCAAATCGGTGGCCCCGGTTTGGGTTGCGCCATTCGCGCCGGTGTTCTGCCCCAGATAGAAGAGCCGTGCGTTCCAGGGTTCGGGCTTCGGTTGCCAGGCTAAGTCGCGCAGGTCGTGAAGAAACGCGCTCCACCGCGCGCAATCGGGCGCGATTGGTGCGATCACGCGAATCCTATGATCGCCCACATCCTCGACCGTGAGTTCGGAATAATTCAGGCTTGCGATGTGTTTCGCCAAGTCACCCATCGCGCGTGAATGCGGAATCTCCAGTTCCACGCTGAAGGGATGCCGTTCCGGCAAGCCCAGCGTATCGGCATTGCGGTCGAGCAGCGTCTGGATCTGTTTCTCGAGCCCATTGAGCACATCGAGATCTTCTTTGTGTTGCGCCTCGCTATCGGCAGACTCGTCATCCTTCTTGGCAGGCTTGGCCGGCTTGGCGGGCTTGGCTGCCTTGTCGCTCTTCAGCGTCTTCGGATGTTCCGCTTTCGGCACCTCCCTCGCCGCATAGACCAGGATGGTATGCGGTCCCGCAGCCGCAAGAGCATATGGCTGAGGTTCGCCCAACAAACGGGCGATAGCCGCGGCGTCGATGGTTGGAATCACGCGCGGCGATCCTGGTGCGGGCAAGAGCCCTCCGCAGGAATGGTCCGTCATCGGGCCGGCATCGAAGACCAGCGTCACCGGCGCCGCACCGTCGTAGTAACCATCGCCGCCGCGCTCCGCCTTCAAGACCACCGTGCCCGGGCCGTTGACGCGATATTGCATTGTGCCTGCCGCCAACGTCGTCGAAGTTTCCGCGGTAACAGATCCTGCCAGTACGGTGATGGTGACCGGTAGTCCGGAGCTGGCCTTTGCCGAAACAAAAAAGCTGCCGTTGATCTGCAGCGGGTACGGCGGCTCCGTGCCCGCAGGTGAGCCGGGGCTGGCCACCTGCTTGAATTCGATCCACTGGGGCGCGCGCGCCGGTGGAAGCTGCTTCGACGGATCGTCGCAATGTACGGTGGTCTCTTTCAGATCCCACGTGCAGATCCGCAACAGGTATTTGGCCGAAGGCGCGCCGTCCGGCGAATCGTGCTGCGCGAGCGCCGGGAACCGCAGCGCGAGTGCCAACGCCAGAAGTGGAACGGAATTCTTCATAGTGATTTTGTTTTGTCTTCGTGGATCAAGTCGTGCACGAAATGCCGGAACGATCGCGTGTAGTTTTCGTGCTGGCTCTCCCACACTTTGCATACGGCCGGCTGGCGCAGCCAATAACGGAATATGCGTATCCAGCCCGAGTTCGCGCGATGGTCGCGATTCTGGCTATTACCGAGCTGGCAGGACACAAACACGTTCTCCATAAGCTGGATCAAATCGAGAATCAGAAAGTACCGCGTTCGCGCGGCCCCGGCGCCGAATTCACTCGGCCTGTTCTCGACAAGGTCGGAATCGAAGTTGTCGATATCCTGCGCGTCGCGCCACTCTTCGAGCAGCCGCGAGTAGGCTTCGGCCTGCTGTGAGGATTCGCCGTCTGGCGGCCCGGGAGGCACTTCCCAGCGGTCGGCCAGCCGTTCGAATACGCTCGCCAGATGTCTGTCCGGCGCGAAATCCACGACTGAGTCCACACAGTGCAATCCCAGCCGGCGGTAACTCTCGAACTGCGACTCTGTAAAGAACTGGTCGGCGGTGGATTGTTGCGGAAAAACCGGGCACTGCCGGCGATAGAGCTCAACGTCGGCCGGCTCATCGCCGGTCATGCTGGCTTTAATGTATAGGAGGTAGCCGGGTTTGTCCGTATCCGGATAGCGAATCGTGCCGACCGCGCAGTGCGCCTTGCTGAAATCGCCCGCGGGCCGGATGGCACACGGATTGATGTCGATCTCCACATGGAAATCTGTGCGGCACTTACGCACCGCCGCGCCGAGCGCGTTGAACTCGAATTTCTGATCTTCTTCGCCATCCACCGCGACGATAAACCGGCAGCGGCGGCGCACTAACTCGTACAGGCCGAGATTATCGAAGTTACCTCCATCGGAAAGATTCAAGTAAGGCGAACGTTCGTCCATCGCGCCGAATAACTCGCGGATCAAAGGCCAAAGCGCGATTCTCGGCCCGGGACGCCCGAACTTCTCCGCGCTGCGCGGATTGCCGATCCACCATCCCAGGCGCACGTCGAAGAGTGTCATCAGGAACGCCACTTGCGTGGAAGTATGAAACCCTTGGCCTGGGCTGAGTGCCGCGCCTGAAATGGCCATCGCCGTTCCGATATGGAGTTGGCCGCCGAGCAGATCTTTGGTTGGAACATATCCGGCCATGGACAATTGATCCATGGCCGCTCGGTCGGCAGCCGTGCCTTCCGGTGTGAATCCCGAGTACAGCGGCGTGAAGATCCACGACTTGGCTTTTCTCTCCTGGGTCGCCAGTTCACTACCCTGGGTGACAGTCAGAGTGGCGTTCAGAATGGGGTACGGCGCGCGCCGCTCTTTATGTTTCGTGGACAGACACGCCAATCGAATATCATCCTTAGGGTCGAAACCCGTGAACCGGTTCGGCTTGCGCCGGTCTGCGACGCTCGCACCCAGATAACATCGCACCAGCCGGTTCTTATAGAAGTGATGCATCGAAAACTCGTTGATGTTTACCCGCAGCGAGAGCACCACGAAGATAGCGACGGCCAGCGCCAGCATCGCGACCGGCAACCAGGGATGCTCGAAAGTGAGCACCAGCCAATAAGCCGGCAGCATTTCGTTGACGAAACAGTTCCAATCGAAGTTGGCCAGGCCGTGCTGAAACAGATAGGTAGCGAAGACAGCCGCGTGCACCGCGTACGCGATGGCAATGAAGAAGCCCGGCAGCGCCACTAACGGCGCGTATCTGGCGATGCGATCGAGCATGCCGCCGCCGCCGCCGTCCTCCCTGGCTTTGCCGGTGGAAGAACTCTTGCCAGCGAGAACACCGCCGAGCGTACTGGTGAGCCACGCACCGGCCGCCGAGATTGCTACCGCGCCCTTCCACGCCCACAGCAGCATGACCCAATAGGGCGAAAAGATCGCGACCGTAAATACCGCGGCCCACCCCAGGGCGCAGACCGCCAGCCAGGCGCCGGCGCGCGCCAGCCATTCCCGCGCGGCGTCCGGATAATCTTTGCCCATCAGGCCGATCTGCAAACCCACGCCGGCGAAAAACGAAAACAGGATCAGCGGAGGGCCCCAAGCGATCGTCTGATAGGCCCCCTGGATTCCTTGTCCAGACCAGTGCTGAATCAGTAACCCGGTAGCGCAGATCGAGCCGCAATCAAGCGCGCTACAAACGATCGACATCCAGCCGATATGCAGCCATGTCCTCAGCCAATGAAGCACCCCTTTGTGGCTGCCTCGAAAGCACTCTGGAAAGCCGCCCCGCCATTGCAGGACCGTATGCAACACGATTAGTGCAGACAAAAGTAGCAGCCACCACCACGCGGTGAACGACTGGAACATGCCCACCGCCAAAGCCGGCGCCGTGAGCAGCATCGGCACGATGACGCCGTATGCCACGTGGTCCGGCGGATCGCTCTTATCGCGGTAAGTAACTCGCGTGGCGAACTCTGACCGGACAACATCTTTCAAGTTGCCGGCCATTACCACCACTGCGATCACGGTCATTAAGAACGCGGCCGCATAAGCTGCCCAGGCGAACTCCGGATTCCCCGGGTATAACAAATAGCCTGGAACGTGGCATAACAGCAGTACGGCGAACGTTGCGGCGATGATAATTGCCTGGTTTAGGCCTGCATTACGAAACCAGATGACTGGGATTACCGCGCTGTCGATCGATAATCCAGGGCGCGGCGCCAAGTAATTACTGTATTTCCGCAGAAACCGGAGGCTTGCGTGCTCTTTCAGGGCCGGGTCGAGAGCGGCAAAGCTCCCGCTTCGGTCCAGAACGCCCTGCAACCAGGAGCCGATATATCCGCCTCCGGAAACCGTCGAGAGGTAGTCAGCCTTCTCCAAGATCGACTTCGCGACGAGGCCTTGCAGTACTCCTAGTGCGAAAGTTGCACTACGAATGCCGCCGCCGGAAATACAAACGCCCAACAATTCAGCGTCGTGAGCGCGTATTTCGACATCCTCATTCGGACTAATGGAGCGTTGTCCACGCGCTTGGCGGCGCGCGCTGATGTCGTCCAGCTCTTCCTGGGCGACGCACTCGAAGCATTTAGCTTCCGAATTCGGATGCATAAACTGCCCGATCATACCAAGTAAAGCGGAAAACTTCCATCGGGAAGGACACGCGCCGGTTCAGTGCCCGGCCGGTTCGTCCACTTGCAGAACCTGCCCGGCGCGGATATCGTTCAGTACCTGCCGGATACCGCTGGGCCAGAGAATTTCGATGGTTTGTGCCGCGATCTCCGGTCCCAGGCCGAAGTGTACGCGTTTGTCACTCGATGAAAGATAACTGCTTGCGGTAGTGACCGTGGCGTATTGCGCGCCTTGCGAAGTGACTACTTTCACTACTGCCCCGATAGCATCCCGGTTACTTTTGTGACCTACCAGCTTCAGCGTGAGCCAGTGATTCGACGTCTTCGTCTCGTTGCGAATCACATAAGCCGGGCCGTCGTTCGTAGATACGACAGCGTCAACGCGTCCGTCATTGTCGAGATCTCCGGCGGCCAGCCCCCGTCCCAGCCACGCCTGCCGGAACACGCTGCCCGACGCCGCGGAGACGTCCACGAATCCGTGACCGGTATTACGAACCAGAAGCATCGGCTCGCGATAGTGTAGCTGTGGGTTGGTCTGCTCGATCGTATCCAGGTCGTGGCCTTGCGCGAAAAGCAGATCCTTCCAGCCGTCATTATCATAGTCGAGTAACCGGAATCCCCAGCCGGAGTGCAGCATGGTGATGTGACCCATGCCTGAGCTTCGGGTCACGTAGTTGAAGCTTCCGTCGCCGTTGTTCTGATAGACGGCATACATCTGGTTCGCGAGATCATCCACCACCAGGTCCGGCAGTCCGTCATTGTTAAAGTCCGCGAAGTCCACGCCCATGCCCGCATAAGTGCGGCCATCTTCGTCTACCGCGACTTGTGAGAGAAGGCCCTTCTCCTCGAACGTGCCATCGCCTTTGTTGTGATATAGAAACTCGGGCATGGAATCGTTCGCCACGAACAGGTCGATGTGTCCGTCCCGGTCGTAGTCCGCCAGCGCGATGCCGAGTCCTTTTCCCGGCAGGTTCAGGCCGATCTGCCGCGACACTTCCTGAAAGCGTCCGTTTCCTTCGTTGTGATAGACCAGGGGCGTGATGGCCTTGAACGTGTCCGGGTGACAGTAGGCGCGGCCGCCTGCTTTGTGTTCGCCGCACCAGATATCGTCGAAGTCCCATTGCATATAACGAAGCACCACGAGATCCAGCAGGCCGTCATTATCCAGGTCTACCCAGGCCGCGCCGGTTGACCAACCACCGCCCGCTACGCCGGCCTGCGCGGTCACATCAGTGAAGGTGCCGTTCCGGTTGTTGTGATAAAGGTGGTTGCCGCCATACCCGGTGACATAGAAGTCTTCGTAGCCGTCGTTATCGTAGTCACCCACGGCGACGCCCATGCCATAACCTTCCCCGGCGACGCCCGCCTTCTCCGTAACATCTTCGAAAGTGCCGTCCGCCTTCTGGTGGAAGAGGCGGTTCCAGTATTTCGGCCCGGTCTTCCGCGGAATGGCGCCCTTTGGTGTGGGATCGTCGATCGGCGCCCCATTCACCAGAAAGATGTCGAGCCGGCCGTCGTTGTCATAATCGAAGACCGCCACGCCCGATCCCATCGTCTCGGGAAGATATTTCCTGGAGGTGCGCGAGGCGACGTGCTGGAAACGGACGCCGCTGGCGGCCGTAATATCCGTGAAGCAGCCGGGCGCATCGGGAGCCTGCCAAGCCGCGGCCAGACCGATCAACGCGCCCAGAGTGAGACACACTGCGGCGCGCTTCAATGTGGTTCCTCCACCGTGGTGTAGCGATTTACCGGCAGATCGTTGAGCGCCTGTACCGTGCCTTTGGGCCAGGTGATCGTTACGCGATCCACTTTCGTGCACGCGCCCAGCCCAAAATGCAGGCGCGGATCGTTGCGCGACAAGTAGCTTCCGCCGTTGCGCACCGTGTCGAATTGGGTCTTGCCGCAGTAGGCGATCCGCACGCTGGCGCCGATGGCATCCCGGTTACTGCGCGTGCCGCGCAGACGCAGCCCTGCCCACGAATTCGAATTCATCGTCCGGTTCTGGAGTAACAGCGGTTGGCCTGCGATCGGCAGCACGGCCACATCGATCCGGCCGTCGTTGTCGAAGTCGCCCGCGCAACCGCCGCGATAGGAGTTATCCGGCACGTCCGGGTAGCGAAACACCGTTGAAAAGTCTCCGCCATGATTCTGCAGCACCACGAACGGTTGAAGGTAGTGCGGCGAAAGCGGGTAGACGTGGCCATTGGCCAGCCAAAGATCGCGTTGGCCGTCGTTATCGAAATCAGCAAATCCGCAGGCCCAGCCGAGGTATTGGCGGGTGGCCGGCAGCACACCGGCGGCTAGCGAGACATCGTCGTAGTAACCGGACTTGTCCTGCCGGAACAGCGGGAAATAGTCATCGAAAAACGTCGTAGTCAGAACGCTGACCCGGCCCTGATTGTCGAAGTCGCCGACCGCCACGCCCATGTTCGACTGCGACTTGCCATCGCCATTCACGGCTACTCCCTGTTCGAGGGCGGCCTCCTTGAATGTGCCGTCTCCCTGATTCAGGAACAGGAAGTTCGGGTCCGAGTCATTGGCCACAAACAGGTCGATCTTGCCGTCGTGATTGAAATCATCGAAGACGGCCGTGAATCCGTGCGACAGCCGGTGATCGCCGATGCCCGCGCGGTTAGTCACATCGGTAAACGTGCCGTCTCCGTTGTTGTGATACAGCACGCCGTGACCGCCCTTCAGTCCGATGGGGCCGCAGAATCCCGCGATTCCCTGGTAAGGGCACACCGGCGCGGGCTCGGTAATGGAAATCGCGTGGATGTCTGAGTAACTGGCTACATAGAGATCCAGATAGCCGTCACCATCGTAATCGCCAAGCGCGCTGCCCGTATGCCACTCGATGTTCCGGCTCAGGCCCGCCGCCCCGCCGCCCTCGGAGAATGTGCCATTGCCGTTGTTTTTGAAAAGCAAGTCGACGCCGATCGTGGTAATCAGGATATCGGTGTAGCCGTCGTTGTTATAGTCCGCCGCGTTCGCGCCCGTGCCCCAGTAGACGTTCGACAGCCCGGCGCGCTCCGTAACATCTTCGAACTTTCCATGACCGAGATTGTGAAACAGATACACGCCGCCGGCCGATGGCCCAGGAGTTTGCCCGGCCACGATTCGCCGCAACTGTTGCATGGTCCCGCCGTTGACCACCAACAGATCCATCAGACCGTCGTTGTCATAATCCAGCCACGCGGCCCCGCTGCCGTTCGCTTCCGGGATCCAGCGCTTTTCCGGACCTCCGCAGCGCATCCGGGCGTGAATTCCAGCCGCCGCGGCGATGTCGGCAAAGTGGATTCCAGGCGTGCTGGTGGCCGGGGAGAGGATGGCGAGGGTGAAGAAAATCACGAAGACCACCACCACACTGACGTGGCTCAGTCTCATGTTAATCGTAGTAGTATAGCAAGATAAGATCATCAATGCTCTGCCGCATCCTAGCGAATTCCCTTTTGTCCGTCGTGCTTTTTGCGCCCCTCGCACTGCGCGCGCAGAGCGGCTCCGGCGATGATCCACGCGTCCAGGAACTGTACGGACAAGCCAGGGCGGCTCAGTCGCATGGCGATCTTGCCGGAGCGATTGCCAAGTATGAAGAGATCCTGAAAATCGCGCCGCGATTGGGTCCCGCGTACAATAATCTGGGCGCGTTGTACTTCCGCCAGCGTGAGTTTCAGAAGGCGGCCAAGGTGTTGGAGGCGGGTCTGAAGATCAGTCCGGGAATGCCTTCCGCCTCGGCGCTGCTGGGGATTTCACTTTACGAAATGGGTGAGTATGCGAAAGCGCGGCCCCTGCTCGAAGCCGCGCTGCGCGCCAATCCGGGCGATAAGAACGCGCAGCTCTATCTGGTGCACGATCTGACTGAGTTAGGCGATTACGAAGCTGCGGAAAGCCATCTCCGCCAGCTGGCCGGCCGCGAACCGAAGGATCAGGAGACGTGGTATCTGCTCGCCAAGACGTACATGAGACTTTCCGAACAGGCGCTGGCCAAGATGAATGCCATCGACCCGAATTCGGTGGTCGCGCATGAGTTGTCAGGCGAAATGATGGAGGCCATGAATAACTTCGATGGCGCCGTGGTGCAGTTGAAAAAGGCGGTGGAGATGGCGCCGCAGCGTCCCGGCACCCACTATAAGTTAGGCGGCGCCTACTTGGGACTCTCCGACTTAGACTCGGCCATGCAACAATTTCGCGCCGAACTGACCGTCGACCCGGGAAGCTGCCGCGCGTGGTGGAAGGTCGGCATGGTCGTGCTGCAAAAGAACGGCAACGCCGATGAAGCACTGACGGACATCAATAAGGCATTTGCGATGTGTCCGGACCTGAACGAAGCGCGCGTGGACCGGGCACGGGCCCTGGCAAAACTCAACCGTAATGCTGAAGCGGCGGCGGATCTAGAGATTGCCGTGAAAGCTGATCCGTCGGAGCCCTCCACTCACTTCCTGTTAGCCAGGGTGTATCGGGCGCTCGGGCGGACTCAGGAGGCACAGGCCGAGATGCAGACCTATAGCAAACTGGATGCCAGCGCGCGGGCCGCCACCGCCGAACGGGCGCAGGAAGTGATCAAGAATAAACAGACCGCCCACTAATGCGGAACGGACAACATCAGTTGCAGTCCATGACTCAGTTGTAATTCCTTGCCCGCCGACTCAAACTTCGAGGCATGTTGCGGCGAGTCGTCCACGTGCAGAGTCACTCCCGGCATCCCGATGATTGATCCGGTTTGCGCTGCCACGCCCGAGTGAGTTTCCGATCCGCCCGGCATCATGGCGGCTCGAATCGAAAGACTCAGCGGCGTCTTCTTGCCATCCATCTCCGCCTCGTCGAATGAAATGGCCAGTGAACGCGGGTCCGCCGAACGCACCTGGCCGAGCAGGACGGCGCCTTCCGCTATCGAGACTCCGCCCGGCAAATTAGCGGAAGTTACCGCGCGCGCCTTTACCGGATCGCCCGGCTTGGCATTCTTCGCCTTGATGGTCTTCAATAGCTCCGCTTGAACAAACCTGGATTGTTGCGCCAGCGATAGACACGGCACACAAATTAGCGCAATGATCGTGCAAAGACAGCGATTCGTAATTGCCTCCTAATTCTCCGTGGAAGATGTAGCAGCGGCCAAAGCGGCATATCGCTCGCTCTCGATCTTCGCCTTATCCATCAACCCCTGCCGCCGATAGACTTGCGACAGCATGAAATGCACCGGCGCGTTCTCAGGAGCTAGCTTGGCAGCCTGCTCCAGCTCATCGCGTGCCTTCTCCAACTGATTCAGGTGCGTATAGGCCTTTCCTAATTGACGATGCACGCGGTAATCTTCGGGCGAGATCCGTTCCGCTTCGAGCAGATAAGGCAAACCATCCGCGGCGTTGTTATTCTCCACCAAAAGACTGCCCAGATCGAGAAGCGGTCCCGAGTCCTTGTCCTTAGCGTCCTTCTGCCAATCGATGGCCGTGCGATACGCGGCGGCGGCTTTATCGATTTGGTTGAGGCCCTCAAACGATAAGCCCAGGTTGTCTTCGGCCTTCACGTTCTTCGCGTCGAGCTTCAGGCACTGTTCAAAAGCAGCCACCGCTTCGTCGAACCTGTTTTCGTTGTACTTCGTACGGCCCAGATAATACCAGCCGAGTGAGTCCTTGGGATTCCACTCCACGGCTTTCGTGAACCACTTATCGGCGTCCGTATAATCCTTTAACAATACATAATCACCCGCGACCGCTTCCAAGTCGAGCGGGCCGGGCGTGCGGTAACGCGCACCTTCCGTATACTCCGCCAGGGAGGCCTTCGGCTCTTCCTTCTTAAACAGGATGTACCCGAGAAGATAGTGTCCATCCGCAGAGCTTTTGTGGACCTCGAGATACTTCCGAGTCACTTGTTCGGCTTCATTGAACTTGCCCAGTTCCACCAAAGACCGCGCTTCAGCCAGCGGACTGTCGGGCGAGGAGTGCACTCCGGTGAGTGCATTGTATTTTTCGCTCTCGGCGCGAGCCTCGTCCGCGAGGCCGCTCTTGCGCATGGCTTGCGCCAGCAGGAAGTGTAAGGGTGCATCGTCGGGCTGTAGTGCCACGGCCTTTCGCAGTTCGGCGAGCGCCTCGGGCAGCCGATTAGCCTGCAAGTAAGCTTTCCCAAGCGAGCGATGGATGCGCCAATCATTGGGCGCCATGCCGGCAGCCTCGATCAGATACGGAATGGAATCGCCCGGCCGGCTGTTGTCTGTCAGCAGATTGCCAAGATCGAGATATGGCTCCGGGTTGTGCGTGGCACTGCTGTCCAGGGCGACGGCCCTGCGGTACGCCGCAATGGCATCGTCAGTCCGCCCCAATGCCTCGTAAGACCGGCCCAGATAGTCTTCGGCACGCGCATTTCGCGGCTCCAGCTTCAAGCATTCGGCAAACGTCTGCGCGGCTTCCGCAAAATGTTTGCGATTGTACTCGGCGCGCCCCAGATAATATCTGGCATGCGCATCGTGGGGAGCCAAAGCGACTGACTTACTCAGCCACTCATCGGCAGCGGCATAATCTTCCATCAGGAAGTAGTCTGCTCCGATGGCTTCCAGATCCAGCGAGGTGGCTGGACGATACCGGCCGCCCTCGCTGTATTCGGCAATCGACAGCTTCGGATTTCCTTCCCGGAACAGGATGTATCCAAGTAAGTAGTGAGCATCGGCCGAGGTGGCGTGTGTCTCCAGATATTGCCGCACGGCCGTCTCGGCATCGTTCAGTTTACCGGACTCGATGAGCGATTGCGCGTCCAACAGGGTGCGGTCCGTCTGTGCGGGCAGCAACCTGCCGCTCGCCAGCAGAGCGCCGAGAAGGATCGCGCGAAACATCATTCTTCAGTTTAGACCCGGCGCCGGATGGGACGGCGTCTGCCTCGCAATGGCGGGGTCGATACGCGTGGCCAGGTCCCGCGCCGTCTTTGCCTCCGCGGTGTCGCCGTGCTGTTCGAGCATCAGGCTCAGGTTAAAGTAGAGCCTGGCCGCCAGTGGATCGATCTGCAAGCCGGCCCGGCAAACGTCAATCGCGCCTTGCCACAGTCCCTCCGCGTAGAGCTCGGCGCCGAGGCTTTCGTACACCGCTATCTTGTCAGGATCCAGATCCAGCGCCCGGCGAAAGGCCGCGACCTGTCCGGCGTGGTTCCCCGACGCGCCCAGCGTAAGGCCCAGATCGAATTGCGCTGTGGCATCCTTCGGGTAGATCTGGGCAGCGAAAGCCAGTACCTGCGATCCTTGCTGCACCTCGCCGGTTTCGCCCAGTGCCGCGCCCATGAAAACCAGCGCGCGCAGAAAGTGAGGATACACGCGCAATGCTTCCACGTCCTTGGCCAGCGCGTCCTTCGAATCGCCGCGGGCCTTCCGCGCGGCCGCTTGCTCGAACAGCGCCTCAGCCCCAACCTTGAAATCGCGCGGCATGCGTTGCAGCATCATCCAGCGATTGCCCATGTCGATGATCCCGCTGGTTTCCCCATAGCCGAGTTTCGCCGCCACGGCCGCCAGCTTGGGATCCATCTGCGAAAGCCACACCTCGCCCGCGTACCCGCCAACCGCCGCAGTCTCGTCGATGGACACATCGTGCGCGACATCCGAAAACGCGTTCCCTTGTGCGATCTTCGCCGCCGCGCGCTCCGCCTTCTCGCGATCCGCCACAACCAGGATGCGCAGGAACTCACGCAGAGGGGCGAACTGCGGCTGCAGACCCGGGTCGTGCGCCGCGGCGTGAATCCCCTGCTCGGGGTGCACTCGGATCCAATGGTCCGTCATCTGGAACACGCCCTGATCGACCCGCGGCATGTGACAACCGATACATTCGCCGTGCGCATTCAATGGGCAAAGTGCGGCGCGCGGTTTGGCCTCGGTGGAGTGACAATGCAGGCAAGCCACGGTAGAAATCTTCTCTACCTCAGCCGGAGGGCGGTCGCGATGTGGATCGTGACAGTTGGTGCAGATCAGGCCTTGGCCGCTCTGCGCGAAGCATTCCGAATTGCGCAGCGCTACCACCTGGCTTGAAACCAGCAGCTCGTTCGGGAGCGGGTCCGAGCGCTCCGTGAATCCGGCGTGGCATCTCTCGCAGACTAATATGGCGCGCTCGCCGGTCAGCTTCTTGGGGTTAATGATCCCACCTGTCTTCCCATGCCGGATCGCCGCGACGTGCTCCGCGCCGGGCCCGTGGCAGCTCTCGCACTGTACGCCGCCTCGCGCGCCGGCGCCCGTTGTGCCAGGCTCGCCATGACATGTCAGGCACTTCTCCTGGAAACCGGGACTGAGCACGCGGCCGAACGCATCTTCGTAAGAAGTGGGCGCCTCTGTCGCGAAACCGGGCGATCTGGCCAGCGCCTTGTTCGGCGAGTTGTATACGTAGCGCGCTTCGATGAGGGCGGGCCGCGCCAATGGAAGGTTGCCGAGCTTGTCGATCGCTAGGAGAAAACTCAGACCATGGCTTTCCCCTCCCATGATCACCTTGACGGGCAGGGTCGATTTCGCGGCGCCCGGCATTGTTGCGGAAAAGACAAGACCGCCCTGCTGGCGTTCCACTTCGTATTCGATTGGTTTTCGGGATCCCTCGCTGGCGTGGCCGTGATAGTCCCCTGGGAGCCGGGAAGTTACAGTTCCGTCCCATGTTCTGGCCATGGCCGTGATAGCTTGACTTGCGCCTATCTCCCGGTGGCACGCTGCGCAAACGTTCGCCCCCACGTAGCCCGTGACGCGATCGGCGCCGCGGACGTGTGAGCCAAACGCAGCGACTAAGACGACGATCGCGGGGCACACCCCCGGCCGGCGCCGGTCTTGACGGCGCGCTGCCGAGGGTGCCCCGCCGAAATCGTTTAGAAGTTCAACTGGAATTGCGCTTGTCCCTGACGCTGTGTATTGGCCTGACTATTCGTCACGATACCAAAGTTCGGGTCGGCGATTCCCAGGTCCGGACCTCCAAACACCACCCGGTTGAACAGGTTGAAGTACGACATACGTAACTGGGCTTTGACGTGCTCGCCGATGTTGAATGACTTACTCAATGTAAAGTTTTCGTTCATGTTCCAGGGAAGGCGGATGTCCAGAACGCGCGGCGCCGTCCCCAACACCCACTGTCCCGGTGCCGTGAAGGCAGCCGCGTTCAACACGGGAAGCCCCTTGTAGACGTTGCTGTAAGAGAACTCCTGCTGCACTCCTTGCACCACGTCCGCGCGGTTGCAAGGTGCGCATCCGTTATCCAACGGGTCGCCGGGCGCATAGACGCTGCCGCCGGTGCCGCTCCAGATGGGCGTGCCCTGGGAGTAAGTCAGGATGGCGCTCAGTTGCCAGCCGCCGAACAGATTATTGGCGATGCCCGCATTGTTCAGGAATGGCTTGCCTTTGCCGATCGGCAACTCATAAGTGGTCGCGATATTGAAGTAGTTGGGCTGATCGTTGTTATCGATCGTCCACTCTGCCTTCAGGTTATCCTTGTTCAACGAGTCCGCGCCAAACGAGCTAAAGCCGGAATTGGTGTCCGACATCATGCGTGACAGGTTGTAACTGACCAGGAACATCAGGCCGTTGGAGAAGCGCCGCTCCAACTGCACCTGCAGGGCATTGTACAGGGATGACCCCGTGTCATCAAAGTTGTTGAACACGTTCGAGTACTGCGGATACGGCCGCAAGGCCTGCTGGACCGTGGCGCTGCTTCCGTATACGTTGAGGAAATTCGGAAATGGCACGGCCACGCCCGCGGCAATCGCCTGCGGCGAGTTGATAGGCATGCCCAGGATGCTGCCGAGGCCGAGGAATTGGGAGCTCATCTGATTCGGCGGGTTTAACTGTCCCGGTAAGCGATTGCCCCGGTTGCCGGTGTAGTGTACCGACAGCAGCATGTTATAAGGCAACTCGCGCTGAATGCCGATACTCCAGGCGATCACATAGGGCGCCAGACCGTCAGTGGAGGAGAATCCGTTGATCTGGCTGCCGACTCCCAGGCCGGGGCTGAACGGCGTCGCCGTCGGCGCGGGCAGGATGGTGCTATCCCAGGAGCCGAAGCCCGGCGTGGTGCTGCCCGTCGACGGCCGCGTGTATGACCCCAGCAGCAGATTGCCGTAGTTCACGGCCACTTTGCTGGTGCCGTACTCGTACGCGCCGCCGTCCAGGTAGTTCTGTGCGAATCCGCCCTGCAGAACTGTTTTGTTGCTGAAGGCGTAAGAAAATCCCACACGCGGGCTGAAATGGTGCCAGCGGATCGCGGCCCTGTCGAATCCAGCGCAGCCGTCGCAGTTTCCGAATTTAGTCGCGGCACCCAGAATTCCGCCCGCGGCCGGATTCGCTGTCGCCGGGTCCATGAAGACGATGTTATTTCCGATCGCCGTGAAGGGAACCATAACGTCCCAACGCAATCCGATGTTGACCGTGAAGTTCGGCCGCAGCTTGATGTCATCCTGAATGTACGGCGAGAAATCGCGGTTGCGCAGCTTTTCTTCCTGTGATCCAACGCGGTTGGCGCTATCCACCGTTCCCAGCAGAAAGCTGGCAAACGCGTTACCCGTGGCTCCCAGGTTATTTGGGTCGGCGGTCTCGTTGTTGCTGAAGTTGAAGTTGCCGGCGCAGACTTGGCATTCGTTGTCGTCTTGGTAAGTACGGCGCGCCTCCCATCCAATGTTGAAGGTGTGGCGCCCGTGAACCCACAGGTAGTTGTTCTCAATCACCCATCCGAGCTTTCGGTTGATCGACTCGATCCAGGGGGAGCCGAAGGTGGTCGGCGCCAGCGGACCGCTGAAGTTAATGGCCGGAAGCTGCGGTGCGCCCGGCGCCGCGGCGAAGTTCACATTCTTCGACAAGCTGATCTGATCGTTCAGCTCGCCCAGCCAGCTCGCGCCAGCCGTCATCACCAGGTGGGGCGTGATCGAGTTCGAATAATTGAGGAGGAAGACCGTGCCTAGATCCGGGTTCTTCGTTTCGCTGCCCAGCTCGCCCAGCAGGTGAGAGCCGGTCTCGGTCGCGTAGGAGCTCTGTTTGTCGCGCCAGTTGCTCCAGTGAATCGACTGCTTGTCATTAATGTTGTAATCGAGGTTATAGCCCCAGTTAGTCTGCCGCACCGGGAGCACGCCTTCGTTCGACTGGAAGTTACTCGTGTACCCCGAATACGTGGGGTCAGGCATCAAAGGCAACAAGCTCGACGATAGCGGACTGAACCGGCTCTGTGGAATCGCATCGTTCGGGAATGGCGCTCCCGTGGTCGGATCGTAAATCGCCAAGCCGGTCGCCGCAAAATTCCCTTGCTTTTCGGCGGGTGTCGGCAGCGACATAAAGGTCAAGTCCGGGTAATTCCGGCGATACCATTCGGCGCTGACGTGGAAGAAAAAGCGGTTCTTGCCGTTGTAGACCTTGGGTATATACACCGGTCCACCGAACGTGAAGCCATAATTGTTTTCATTGTCCACCGGCACTGTCGGGTTATAAGCGCCGCGCGCATCGAAGAAGTTGTTGCGCAGGATTTCGAAACCGTCGCCGTGGAGCTGGTTGGTTCCCGAGGCTGTTTGATAGGTCACCACCCCCTGCGCCAGTCCGTACTGTGCGGAGAACGAAGAGCGCAGCACGTTGAATTCGTTCACCTGTTCGAAGGGCGGATTCCAGATCGTCTGGAAGCCCTGCGTTTCCGACTGCGCCATCGGAATGCCGTTAAACACTACTTCGCTCTCGAAATCGACGCCACCGTTGATGCGCTTGCTGAAGGTACCGCCCGTGACTCCGGGCGCCAGGAAGACGAACGAGTCGATCTGCCGGCCGCGGCCATCGCCCTCATCCAACTCGACAGGCAATTCCTGAACCACTTTGTTTTCAATGGTAGTGTTGACTTCCGGCTCTGTCGTATTCAGGGTGATGGCACTGGCCTGCACTTCTACGCTTTGCGTGACCTCGCCGGTCTGCATGCGGACGTCAACCGTGGAGGGGCGGCCGATCTCGACCAGCACGCCGGTATGAACCGCGGTCTGGAATCCCGGGCTCTCAGCCTGCACGGTATAGGTGCCAGCGATCAGGTCGGTCGCCGTATACGTCCCCGAAGAACTCGTCACGGTGTGACTTGCCACCTGGGTCGCCGTGTTGGTCACCGTAATCTTCACGTTCGGCATTACTCCTCCCGTTGCGTCGGTGACCGTTCCTGTAATCGAACTCAGCGCCTGACCGTCTAACAAGGTTGGAGAAAACAGGCACATCAAGCTCAATGTCAGGCAGGCCAGCAAAGAACGAACGGTCGTAGACGTAATACGGGCGAAAAGCGGTAGACGTGGCAAAACCCTCATGTGCGGCTCCTTTTCAGAAAGCGTTCCAAAGCGATCTCTGCGGAAAACCCCTCGCATTTTTTCCGTAGTTTCTTACCATTAGCTTTTTCCCCAGGGCTTAGTGGTGAGGAATTCCTGAAATTCTGATGAAATCTTTTCGGTCCAGCAACTTGGACATTATCACACAGCTTACTCCGAGCCTGACGGATCTATATGCCATGAGGCCGCTTTCCAAGTAAACACAGGCTTCCTCGCCCGCAGTAACGCCGCGTAACCGCGCGGCGGCCGTAGTTGCGATATAATCGGACCCATGCTTCAGGCCGGAGACGGGAGCCTGGCCAGTCCGTCTGGGGGAGGGAAGATTCCACTTACCGTGCCATCGATGCACGGAAACCCGGCGGCGGCTGACTCATTAGCTATCGCGAATGGGCAAATCTACCGTTGTCAGGATGTCGAGATCGACCCGTCGTTAGGATGTGTAACTCGCGGCGGGCAGGAGCAGCACCTTCGCCAACAGTCCTTCCACCTGCTGCTCTACATGATCGAGCGGCGGCACCGGGTGATCGGCAAGGAAGAACTGATCCAGAATTTTTGGCAAGGCGCGGCGGTAACCGACAACGCCCTGGTCCAGTGCATCAAGGAAATTCGCAAGGCGTTGGGCGACGA
Organism: Bryobacteraceae bacterium; assembly: GCA_035541265.1. Taxonomy (GTDB): domain Bacteria; phylum Acidobacteriota; class Terriglobia; order Bryobacterales; family Bryobacteraceae; genus Bog-159. The sequence goes on along the minus strand of DATKNQ010000135.1, from coordinate 12,484 downwards.
CCCGCACGAGCCCCGTTTCATTCGTACGATCCACAAGATCGGCTACCGGTTTGTCGCGCATGTCACAGCGGGAATCGCCGCACCCGATAGTACTAATGTCCCGGTCGTGCAGGACAGTAACCCCGACGAGGATGTACGGGAAAGTACAGCCGCCCGGCGGAAAGGACCCTACGTACGCCTGAAGACCTGGATCCGTTGGATCGTTCTGGGCTTGGCAGCTACGGGAGGCATCCTCCTTGCCTGGACGGTGATCCACCACTCGACCGCTACGTCTGTAGATGTCACGCTTCCTCAGGTTCCTGGCCGGAAAGCGCTCGCGGTCATGTATTTCGAAAACCAGAGCTCGCGCCCCGATCTGAAATGGCTCAGCGAAGGCCTGGCCGACATGTTCATTGCCGACCTTGCCCGCTTCGACCGGCTAACCGTCCTGAGCCGCCAGCAACTCCATCTCCTCCTCGAAAGATCCGGGCACACGGCCGAGACCAGGATCCACTTGGATGAAGCGCTGGAAATCGCCAGGAAAAGCCACGCCGATGGGGTGGTGCTCGGCAGCTTTCTGACCTTGGGCCAAAAGATCCTCATTAGCGTGCGTTTGTTCGAGACCGGCAGCGGGCAACTCCTGGATGCGACCCAGTTCACGGTGGATCAGCCGGCGGATATTCTGACGCGCATCGATCTGCTGTCGCCCGAGCTGGCTGCGCATCTGGGTGCCGCTCCGCCGCGCATGGCCCATCAGGCAGGTCTCGCCGAAGCCATGACGAACAATGTCGAAGCCTATCGGTATTACTCGCTAGGTGTGAGCAAAGCGCAGGCCTTTCAGAACGCGCAGGCCACCGCGCTGCTGCGCAAGGCCATTCAGCTCGATCCGAACTTCGCCATGGCTTACGCGCGCATCGGTTATGCGTACTCTGTAACGGATTTCGTGCCCGAAAAAGGCCGGCCGTTTCTGGCGAAGGCCATTCAATTGTCGGACCGCCTGACGGCCAAGGACCGTTTGTTTGTCACCGCATGGTATGCGATCGCGCGCCAGGATTACGCCGCCGCCATCCGCACCATGCAGCAGATCGTCGACCAGTATCCGCTCGAGACGGAAGCCTACACCCGGCTCGCCCGGCTGCTGTACGGCGAAGAGCGCCCGCAGGAAACCCTCGCGGTGCTGCGGCGCGGCTTGGCCGTCGATCCCGATTACGGCGACTTATACAACGTGATGGGCATCTGCTTCCTGGGTCTGGGGCGCTACGACGAAGCCATCACCGCGCATCGCCGCTACGTGCAGCTCGCACCTGCGGAGCCGAATGCGCACGACAGCCTGGGCATGTCGTTCCAACAGTCCGGCAGATACGAGAGTGCCGCGTACGAGTACAACGCGGCTCTGTCTCTCGATCCGGAATTTGAGCCGGCCATTATTCATTTGGGCGACGTTTACTTCCAGGAAGGCCGCTACCGCGATGCCCTCCGGCAATATCAGCGCTACATTCAAGTCACTACGTCGGATGCGGCGCGTGCCGTCGGATACAGCAGCCTGGTCCAGATCTATTTGCGGCAGCACGACTTCAACCGTGCGGAACAGGCGGCGAAAAACGAGACACGCTTTGCAAACGGTGCCGTCTGGAGTCAACTGCTGGTGGCTCTCGAACGCGGTGAGAGCGCCAAGGCGGCGCAACTCAAAGTCCGGTTCTCGCACTCCTTTCAGGATGTGCCCAACCCCGGGCGTGGATCGCGCGATGAGCGCCGCAGCTACGATTACTACTTGGGCTCGCTGGCTCTGCACGAAAACCAGCCGGTGCAGGCGATCGCCCATTTTCAGGCGGCCCTCCGTCACCTGCCGCCGACCTCGGGCCAGGATCTCTACGAGGATTGCCTGGCAAACGCTTACCTGGTGCTGGGCCGCCTCGACGAAGCCATCGCGGAGTATCAGCGTGTACTGCGCCTGAACCCGAATTACCCGCTGGCACAATATCACCTCGCGCAGGCTTACCAGCGCAAGCGCCAGATGGCGCCGGCACGCGCGGCCTACGAGCGTTTCCTGCAGATCTGGGAAGCGGCGGATTCTGATATTCCTGAAGTGGTCGACGCCAAGAAGCAGTTACAGGCAATGCCGGTACCGCTGACTTAGAGATCATCGTGCCTTCGTTTGGCGCGTAGCCTGGGCGCAATGCCAGGACGCTCTCAAAGCGCCGCAGAGCCTCTTCCGGCTGCTTGGCGCGCCGCAGGACGCTGTCCAGCGGGGTCAGAAGGTCGGAATCTTCCGGAAACTCTTGGCGATCCGATTGTGCATGTCACCAGCGCCAGGTTCCGTTCGCGGAAGTGCGGATCCGGCTCGCGCCAGGCACCGCTCTGCGTATCCCGGAGTCAATCACGTTTGCCACCGCCTGCTGCTCCGTCCCGCCGCCGCGCTCCAACTCCTGCAGCATGCCCGATGCGCCCGGCCGAACGACGAATCGGGTATGCGAGAGAGCGTGCTCCAACGATCCATCCGGCTGCTGGCGGATTCACTCAGCCATGATGGCGTCTCCACGATAGCGCCGAATCCATGCACGGCAAGCAACACAAAGATCCCGTCTGTCCCCCTGAGCATCGGCCGCTGTATTACATTGATCATGAATCGAAATTGAATGAAGACTAAGAAGCCGCAGAGTCCGCCGATCCAAAAACAACTCGCGTCCTTTGCGGTTTGGCCATCGATCGTCTGCGCGACGCTGATCGCTTACTGGCCGGCCCTTCGCGGCGGATTGATCTGGGATGATGCCAGTCACATTACCCGTCCGGCGATGCAATCGCTGCACGGGCTGTGGCGCATCTGGTTCGACTTGAGCGCCACGCAGCAATACTATCCGCTTCTGCATAGCACCTTCTGGATCGAGCATCGCATGTGGGGCGATGCCGTGCTCGGATATCATCTCACCAACGTCCTGCTGCACGCCGCATCCGCGTGTCTGGTGGTGCTGATCGTGCGGAGGCTTACGTTGCCCGGCGCGTGGCTGGCCGGCATGCTGTTCGCGCTGCATCCTGTGTGTGTGGAAGCGGTCGCCTGGATCACCGAACAGAAGAGTGCGCTCTCGGGCGTTTTCTATCTCGCCGCGGCGCTGGTCTATCTGCGCTTCGACCAATCGCGCCGCCGCTCTCACTACTTCCTCGCGCTGGTATTGTTCGTACTTGCGCTGCTCAGCAAGACCGTCACCGCCACGCTTCCGGCGGCGCTGCTAGTCGTATTCTGGTGGCGGCGCGGCCGCATCGATCTCCGCCGCGATGTGCTGCACCTCGCGCCGTGGCTTGTCCTGGGCGCGGCCGCCGGCTTGTTCACCGCGTGGGTCGAGCGCACCTACATTGGAGCGAAGGGTGCGGCCTTCGCGCTCAGCTTCGCCGCGCGAGTTCTGCTCGCGGGCCGCGTCATCTGGTTCTACGCCGCCAAGCTCTTATGGCCAGTGGACCTGACCTTTACTTATCCGCACTGGACAATCGATACCGGAACCTGGTGGCAATATCTGTTTCCCGCGGGAGTGCTCGCCGTGGCCATCGGCCTCGCGGTGCTGGCGCGCAAGCATCGCGGTCCGCTCGCAGCGTTTCTCATCTTCGTGGGAACGCTGTTTCCCGTGCTCGGCTTCTTGAATGTCTATCCGTTCCGCTTCTCGTATGTCGCGGATCACTTCCAGTACCTGGCGAGTCTGGCGCTCATCGTGCCCGCCGCCTCGGTGCTCACGAGCGGACTCGGGCGCCGGTCAACGATGCTCGTCCCGGCGATACTGCTGCTGGTTCTGGGTGTCTTGACGTGGCGCCAGAGCGGCGATTATCGCGATGCGGAAACACTTTATCGCGCGACGCTGGCGCGCAATCCGGCGAGCTGGATGGCGCATACCAACCTCGGCGTCGTGCTGGCGGACACACCGAGCAAGCTGCTCGAAGCCATCGGCGAATACCGCGCGGCGCTGCGCCTGAATCCGGATGACGCGCAAACACATGCCGATCTTGCCAATGCGCTGGCCCGTACGCCCGGCGGCTTGTCCGAAGCCGTTGACCAGTACCGGGCGGCGCTACGCTTGAAGCCGGAATCCGTCCAGACGCACAGCGACCTGGGCGTCGTACTCTCGCAGATGCCTGGCCGGCTGCCGGATGCGGTCGCGGAGTTCCGCGCAGCCTTGCGCCTGAATCCGAATTTCGCCGAAGCGCACCACAATCTCGGCGTCGCCCTGACCCAGATGCCCGGCCGCATGCCCGATGCGATCGCCGAATTCCAGGCGGCGCTGCGCATCGATCCGGATTACGCGGATGCGCGCGAGAACCTGGCCCGCACGCTGGCGCAAACGCCGGGCCGCGCGCCGGAAGCAATTCAGACATACGAAGCCACCCTGCAAACGAATCCCGATGATCCGGAAGCGCACAACAATCTCGGAGTCGCGCTGGCCCAGACGCCCGGCCGCTTGTCGGAAGCCATCGCTCAATTCCAGGCCGCGCTGAGCATCAGGCCGGACTGGGCCGACGCGCATACCAATCTGGGCAATGCCCTATCGCAAGTGCCCGGCCGCATGCCCGATGCCATTGCCGAGCTGCAGGCCGCGCTGCGTCTGAAGCCCAACGATGCGGAGGCTCACAACGATCTGGGCGTGGCCTTGGGACAGACGGGCCGCATGGCCGACGCCATCGTCGAATTCCGCGCCGCATTGCGCGTCGACCCGAATTACGTAGCTGCCCATCTGAACCTGGCCAATGCGCTGGTGCAATCGCCCGGACACTCGCAGGAGGCGATCGCGGAATATAAGGAAGCGCTGCGTCTGAAGCCCGATGACGCACAGGCCCACAACGGCCTCGGCGTCGCACTAGCGCAAACGCCGGGCCGCATGCAGGACGCGATTGCGGAGTTCCAAGCCGCGCTGCGCTTGCAGCCGGATTATCCGGAAGCGCACACCAACCTGGCACGCGCTTGTCCTCATTGTGTGGCGGCGCACTAAGCGCCTATCACCAATCACCCAGCGATGCCAGATACGCCGCCGACCCGTCGCGCAGCCAGCCATCGAGTTGCGCCGGTTCCTTGAGTTGCTGGCCGCGGGCGCGCGAAACCACTATGAAGCGGCAGTCCAGTTCCGAAAGCGCGGTCATATCGCCCCACAGCTTCTCGAATTGCGCCACCGGGAAGATATCCTCCTGGCCTTTGCCCCAGCGCTTCTTCACGTCCTTGATCGTGATGTATGAAGGCATACGCGCGGCCACCGCGCGAACCGCCGCGGCCACTTTGGCTTTGTTGGCCAAATCGGCCCGCGTTAGCGAAAACACCGGCAGCAGCCGGTCGAGATCGATCCAATAGGTGGCCGAGTTGTAGTAAGACAATTCGAATTCGATGCGCTCGTCCGGCAGCGCCAGACCTTCCACCAAACGCGCGCGGCCGTCGACACGCGCCAGGCCGCCGCCCCGGTCTTCAAGCTGCCGCGCGATCACTTCCGTGGTCATCGCCGCGCCGGAATCGATGTGCAGGCCCAGCAGCGCCGGATCGACGTCCGCGCCCAGCGTGTCCACATTGTGCAGCAGCAGGTAGCGCAGCTTTGGCCGCTCTTCGAGCAGCCGCGCCAGCACGCCGTTGAGGAACAGATTCGGCAGTTCGTACCAGTGGCCGACCGGATGCAGGCACTGCATGGGCAAGTTGCCGGTGTAATTGCTCGCTTCGCCCGCCTGCCGTGCCCACTGGATCAAGCTGGCATGCAGGCTTTCGCGCACCTTCTGCGCCTGCTCGTCGAGAAGCTGCTGCGGCATCTCTTCCCAGGCGAATCGCAGATCCCGAACCATGGGGATCAGCCGCAGTCCGATACTGCGTCCGGGAGAAAGCAGCAGCGGGCCCGGATAGCCGTAGTTGCCGGCGTCCGCCAGCCAGTCGGCGATGGCTTCGTGCGTCAAATAACTGGTGGTGATGATGTGCGGCAGCGGCACGCCGGTCAGGCGGCCGGTGCGGCGGCTCTTTGCCAGGTGCGCTTCGATGAAGTTGCGATGCCGGCCGGCGACCTTGGCAAACGGATTGAGCGCCTTCACCACTCCCGCACCCTTGGTCCACCGGCTGCCGGCGCCGCCCGCGAGCGTGACCACGGCGGCCATGCCATCGGCCAGCGCCTGCATGCCGGTTTCGCGATGGTGCACGGCCAGGCCGCCGGTGGCATCCAGCACGTCGCTGCGCGTGGCATCCTCAATCAGGCTGGTAGCCGGCAGGCGATTCTGCGCCAGGCCGATGCGGCCGCTCCGCAGATCCGCCTGGATCTGCTCATGCTGCACGCGGTCGAAGCCGTAGCGCTCGAGCAGGGCAGGGAGGCTCTGCGAGGGATCGTCCGGCTCCTGTGCCGCGCGCGGCAGGAGATGATCGAACAGGTTATGCACCATGCCCGAGAGCTGCGGCGCGGTGCGGCACGCCGCGGCGAAACAATCGAGCTCGGCGCGGCGCGCGGGCGAAAGCAGCCGCGTATCGGTGCGCAACAGCGCGGGCACGGCCAGTGTGTAGTAGCCCGGCGGCATCAGCGCGGTGGATGCGCTCAGCATCTCCGCATGCGTGCCGCGTTCGTTAATCGCGAAATCGTAAACTACCGGGTCCATGGCGAACGGCACGGCGCGCTCGAGTTGCTGCTTGGCCTCGCGCATGATGGACCCCAATCGCTCCTGCGCGCGCGGCTTTACCGCCGGATCGAAGATGAATCCCATGCCGCCGCCCGACATGCCGCCCAGCATCCAGAAGCCGTTAAATCCGGCGCCGAATTCCGCGCGCACACGGCGGATCAGCGTCTCGGTGTACAGGTTCGATGCCCACGGAATGATGGTCTGAATCGGCCCGTTGAAATTCCGCTGCGTGGCCGCGCCGATAGCTGCGACGTCGCCAGCGCGCAGATGCCCGAGAATCTTGTCCAATATGCCGATCGCTTGCTGCCGCCCTTGCCACTCGGCTTCGGCCCGCAGCAGGTACTTCTCGGTGACCATTTCCAGAATCGGCCCGACGTCCTGCGCCATGCCGCCGTGCACCAGCACCAGGCTCGATTGCAGCTCTTGGCGGGTCTCCGGCGTGACCTCACCCGTGCCCAGGATGCGATGTCGCGGCAGCAGGCAACCGCGGCTGACTCCGAATTCCGCGTCGCCGTCCGCGGCCGCCACTCCCTCAATCAACTTGATGGCCGGCCACAAGCCGCCCGAATCCTGCCATCCGCCGCCCGACCCGCCCAGCCATTCGCCGAGAATGGCGCGCGCGGCAACCAGGCGCCGATCGGTCTCCGATAGCGGACCGGTCAGCGCGCGCGCCTGTCCGGTGGCGCGCATACATGCGGAAATCAGCGATGCCAGCAGGTTGGTCGAGACAGCCAGGCGCGAGCCCTTCGGAATATCGTTCACCCGGCTCACGATCTCGATGCCGTGTCCGGGCCGGCCCGTCAGGACCGCCAGCACGTCGGTCAGCGGCTGGCCCGCGCCTTCCAGACCCGGAGGCACCAGCCCCGCAGCGATCACCGCAGCTTTCAGCAGCCCCAGGTAATCGCGTGCGAAATCGAAGACCTCGGCCAGCGTGGTGATCTCGGCCGATGCTTGCAGATCCACGCTCGCCAGGCGCAGCACCGGCTCGTCGATCACCCGGAGCCAGGCTTCCACGGGCGGTTGCGGCGCTCCGGCGCCCCGCACGCTCAGGTCGATCGAAACATTCAGCACCCGCGCGCCTTCCGGAAAATCCATCCCCAGGAAAAAGATGTCGCTCCAGCCGCTGTGCGTCAAGTCCATGCGGACCGGCGTAGTCTCGCGCAGGATCGGAAACATGCCGCCCGTCTGGTGCAACAGTTCCGGTCGCAGGCGCAGCGGATAATCCGCCGGATGCCCGGTGCGGAACATCCACTGGTTGCCGCGCACCGTGCGCACACTGCGCCGCACTTGTCCGGCGAGCGTCTGGAAACCGAGGCTGCGATAAGCGGCGGCCAGCGCGCTCGAAATCGCGGCACTGGGACCGTCCGCGGTCTGGGCGGCGAGAAAAGTCTCGATGGCTTCCTCGAAGCGGCGTTGCAGCAAGTGCTCGTAGCCACGAAACGGAATGCGTGCCTGCGCGGGGACGCCGGGCCGAAACGGAAGGTGGAACCGATGGATGGCGTAGAGGAAAAACAGCGCCCGCACGCTCTCGTAGAGGTTATCGCTCGACCGCCGGAAGGCATCCAGCGCCGCGCATTCGGCGCACAGTTTGTCAACCGTGGCGGAGCGGCAAAACGCGTCGAGCGAGCGATTGCGTTCGGCCGGATCGGCCGCTGTGATGATGCCGGTGAGGTGGCTCATCTCCCGGCCGCCAGCAATTCCACCAGTTGCGACAGCACCTCGTCGCGATGGCAGCCGCTCAACGCCAGCGCCAGTTGCGCCTTCAGCAGGCCGTAGGGCACGCCGATATCGTAGCGCCGGTCGGCGTTCTCGAGCGCCAGGTATTGCTCGCGTTTGGCAAGCTCCGCGAGGGCCGCCGAGAGGCTGACGTGCGGCCCCAGGAAGTCCATCACAGTGGGCGTCAGCACGTGCATGCCGAAGAAACAGAGATAATGGCCGGCGCGCAGGCCTGGTACTGCTAGGCGCTGTTCGGCTTCCGTGGGCGTCGGCTTTTCGATGACTGTTTCAATACGGTAAAGATCCTGGCTGCCCGCGACGCGCTGCCCGCCGACTGCGCCGTAATGCGGCAACAGGTTCTCGCGCGTCGCATGCACGGCCGAGACGGCGCAAGCCTGTGCCTCGGCCACCTCCACTAATTGCTGCGCGCAGCCTTTCTCCGTGTGGCTGATGTAGAGATGATCGCCAACCAGGTGCAGGAATGCATCGTGGCCCACGAAGGCCCGCGCACACTGCACGGCGTGGCCGTAGCCCAACGCCTCCGGCTGCGGCACGAAGCGCAGCCGCCCGGCATGGTCTCCCGCAACGTGCGCATAGGAGATTTCATCACCCGGTGAAACAATAACGGCGATCTCTTCAACACCCGCTCGTAAGGCTTCTTCAATAATGATGCGCAGGACCGGTTTTTCAACACCATCGCGATCAATCAGGGTCTGTAGCGCGAGGCTCCGCTGGTTGGGTCCGGCGGCCGTGATCACTGCTTTGCGGATTTTCATCAAGCATCCGTTTTAGCATGGACCACCTTCCGGAAAAAAAGTCGTTCAGAATATGAAACGCGGCGCGCTGCCACGACACTAATTATTGTGGACGCTCGTTGCGAGCTGCGCTCCTTTAGCCAGCATGGTTCCTCCCCACTCCGTAGCTGCCTCGGAAACACGTAGCTCGCAGCGCGTTCACATTGGTTACAAAACGTCTTTCCTCACCGGTTTGCTACCATTAAATAGTTCAAATTGACCACGACTGTCCCAGATGTTCTGGCCCGCATTGTCGCGCATAAGCGGGCGCAACCTGTCCCGTCTCCGGCCGTTCGCCAGCAATGGGAGCGCCAGGCCCAACAGTTCCGTGCGACCCGCCGCGATTTCCGGCAGGCGCTGGCCGCGCGGACACCGGCCATCATCGCGGAGATCAAGAAAGCCTCGCCGAGCAAAGGATTGCTCGCGGCGGACTTCGATCCGGTGCGAATCGCGCGGGCCTACGAGTCGGGTGGCGCGGCCGCCCTTTCGGTGCTCACCGACGAAGCATTCTTCCAAGGCAGTCTGGCCGATCTGGCTGCGGCGCGGGCGGCTTGCTCGCTGCCGGCGCTACGCAAGGATTTCACGCTGGACGAGGATCGCGTGCTCGAAGCTGCGGCCGGCGGTGCGGACGCGATCTTGCTGATTGCCGCGATTCTCGAAGAACACGAGATGCGCCGCTTGCGTGTGCTTGCGGCGGAATTCGGTATGGCGGCGATCGTGGAAGTTCACAACGAGGCGGAACTCGACAAGGCGCTGGCCGGCGGTGCTGAAATTATCGGCGTCAACAATCGCAACCTGACCACGTTCGAGGTGACGCTCGACACCTCGCTGCGCCTGGCGCCGCGCATTCCCGCGCCGGTCGTGAAGGTGAGCGAGAGCGGCATCGCCGCTCCGCTGGATATCGCGCGGCTGCGCGAAGCTGGCTATCAGGCTTTCCTGGTGGGCGAACATCTGATGAAATCGGCGGATCCGTCCGCGGCGCTACGCGCACTGGTGGCGTCATGATGGTGAAGATCTGCGGCATCACCAATCCCGACGATGCGCGGGCGGCGATCGATGGCGGAGCCGCGGCCCTGGGGTTCAACTTCTATCCCGCCAGCCCGCGATATATTTCGCCGGATGCCGCGGCCGCCATCATCGCCGCGCTGCCCGCGGAAGTCTGGAAAGTGGGCGTGTTCGTGGACGAGACGGCCGAAGCGGTCATGCGCACGGCGCAGCAGACGGGCATCGACATTGCCCAACTGCACGGCAGCGAATCGCCCGTCGAATATCCGCCGGGGATGCGCGTCTGGAAAGCGATTCGCGTGCGCGACGGCGCCGTGCCGGAAACGTTCGATTGCCCCGCGGAAGCCGTGCTGCTGGATGGTCCGGCATCCGGCATGGTTTTCGATTGGGCGCGCGCGCCGCACGGCATGGCAAGGCTGATATTGGCGGGCGGTTTGGATGCCGGCAACGTGCGCCAAGCCATCGAACAGGTGCACCCCTGGGGCGTGGACGCCTGCTCGCGGCTTGAAATCTCGCCCGGCCGCAAGGATCATGAGAAGATGACGGCATTTCTGAAGGCCGCACTGGCGGCCGCATGATGGGCATGACGAGCGCTCCCCAACCCGATGCGGGTGGGCACTTCGGGCCTTACGGCGGCCGTTATGTGCCCGAAGTCCTGATGGCGCCGCTCGAAGAACTCGAGAAGGCGTACCTGGAGGCCAGCGCCGATCCGGCGTTTCAGGCTGAACTGAGCGATCTGTTGCGCAACTACGCCGGCCGCCCGACGCCGTTGTATTTCGCGCGGCGGCTCACGGAACAGTTGGGTGGCGCGCGCATCTACATCAAGCGCGAGGATTTGCTCCACACCGGCGCGCACAAGATCAACAACACGCTGGGGCAGGGCCTGCTGGCGCGGCGGATGGGCAAACGCCGCATCATCGCCGAGACCGGCGCGGGGCAGCACGGCGTGGCAACGGCCACCACTTGCGCGCGGCTGGGCCTCGATTGCGTGGTCTACATGGGCGAGGAGGACATGCGCCGCCAGCGGCTGAACGTCTTCCGCATGCGCCTATTGGGCGCGAAGGTGGTCGCGGTCACCACCGGCAGCCGCACGCTGAAGGACGCCATCAGCGAAGCCATGCGCGACTGGGTGACCAACGTCGACACGACATATTATTTGCTCGGCTCCGCGCTGGGCTCGCATCCCTACCCGATGATGGTGCGCGATTTCCAAAAGGTGATCGGCGAGGAGGCTCGCCGCCAGATTCTGGAAACGGAGAAGCGCCTGCCGGATGCAGTCTTCGCGTGCGTGGGGGGCGGCAGCAACGCCATCGGCATTTTCTATGCCTTCGTGCCCGATGCGGATGTGCAACTGATCGGCGTGGAAGCCGGCGGCAAGAGCACCAAGCTCGGCGAGCATGCGGCGCGCTTCAGCGGAGGATCGCCCGGCGTGCTGCACGGTGCGCGCAGCTACCTGCTGCAGGACGAAGACGGCCAGGTATCTCTGACGCACTCCATTTCCGCCGGTCTGGATTATGCGCTGATCGGTCCCGAACACGCCTGGCTGCACGATCGCCAGCGCGCCGAATATGTGTCGGCGAGCGATGCGGAAGCGCTCGACGCCGCGCGCCTGCTGTGCCACGCCGAAGGCTTAATCCCGGCTCTCGAATCGGCGCATGCGGTCGCGGAAGTGGTGCGCCGCGCGCCCGCCGCCCGCCATCAGATTTACATCGTGAATATGTCCGGCCGCGGCGATAAGGACATCGATATTTATAGGGAGCACCTGAAGGAACTGGAAGCCGATTGAAACCGCAAACCCGCATCGCCCGCCTGTTCGAAAATCTGAAGCGGCAGGATCGCAAAGGCCTGATCGCGTTCCTCACGGCCGGCGACCCGTCGCCTGAGCGCACGCCCGCGCTGGTGGAAGCGCTCGAACGCGGCGGGGCGGACCTCATCGAGCTGGGTGTGCCGTTCTCGGACCCGATCGCCGATGGTCCGGTGATCCAGCGCGCCGGCCAACGCGCGTTGGCGGCCGGCACGACGCTGCACAAGGTGCTGGACATCGCGCGCGAGATCCGGCGCCGGTCGGAGATTCCGATCCTGCTGTTCACGTACTTGAATCCGGTGGTGCGCTATGGCCTCGACGCGCTGGCGCGCGATGCGGCCGCCTGCGGGATCGATGGCTGCCTGCTGACGGATGCCAGCGTGGAAGAAGCCGGCGAATATGTGGACGCCATGCGGAAGCACAATCTCGATACCGTGTTTCTGGCCGCGCCCACCAGCACCGAGCGGCGCTTGCGGCTGGTGGCGCATTACTCGACGGGCTTTGTCTATCTTGTCTCACGCACGGGCGTCACGGGCGCGCGCGAGTCGCTTTCTGACGCCGTCGCGCCGCTGGTGAG
>DATKNQ010000134.1:0-3411 GCA_035541265.1 Bryobacteraceae bacterium | reverse complement strand
GGCCGTCCTGGAATTCGTGCCCAGCGAAGACCGTCTTGGGCCTGCTTTCGCTTCTCTGTTCGCCCTGAACATGCTGGTCCACACCGCCGCGGGCGATGCCTACACATTCAGCGAACTCCAGCGCATGCTGCGGGATGCCGGTTTTGGCTCTTGCGAAATCCATTCCTTGCCCCCCGGCCCCCAAAGCCTGGTGGTTGCGAGGAAATAGAGGATGATTTGCGGGCGGCACTTGGAGGGCCAGGGCCATGGCCGCGCCGGCAGGCGGATTCCGAGGGGGCTGGAATCCCCGAAGGCCCGGGAAAACGAGGCCGGCGGTCGTTGGCGCCCGCGGGCGACCAGCTCCTTGCAATTTTTTCTATCTATATCGTAGTACGATACTATGGCCGCCGACAGGTGACATGATGACGACAAGCAGCCCGCTGAAGTCCCTCGCCGAATTCCGCTATCAGATCCGCCGCTTTCTCGATTTCAGCCGCCGCGCCGCCCGGGAAGCCGGCCTCGCGCCCCAGCAGCACCAATTGCTCATGGTGATTGCCGGTGGCGGCGCCGGCCCCAGTCCATCTATCCGTAGCCTCTCTCAGCGCCTGTTTCTGAATCACAATACAGCCGTCGAACTCGTCAACCGTCTCGAGCACAAGGGCCTCGCCCGCCGCGTACCTCATCCCACCGATGGCAGGCGCGTCACCGTCCAGATCACTCCGCGGGGCCGCCGCATTCTTACCCGCCTCGCCCGTCATCACTTCGCCGAACTGCGCACCCATGGACCGGAGCTGATCCGCGCACTCCGCGGCGTCATTCGCGGCTCGCGCCCGACGGCTCCTTCGCGAAAGTCGAAGCGCCGCGCACGCTGATGGCCGACAGGATGTCTCTCTCCCTGAGGACCCCCTGAAGCTCGCCCCCTTCCGAAGTCACCAGTAGCACGTGCAAGCCGTTCTGCGCCATCAGCAGCTCCAGGGCCTCCTGAAGGTCCCAGGAGGGAGAAACGCGTTTGATGCTGCGGTCGGTGACATCCGCTACCCGGGTGGTCTCCCATTTCTCGGACGCAACTCTTCCCAGCGACAGCACGGACACAGCGCCAATCAAACCTCCATTTTCGTAAACGGGATAGGCCTCTTGTCCGCCCTGGATTCCCATCCGGCGTGCAAACTCGCGTAGTGTCCATTGAGCCTCGGCGGCAACGACGCTTTTTCGCATTACGTCGACGACTCTTACCTTCGCCAGCTCCTCCACTTTCACGCTTTCATGCACCCGCTGATCGCCCGATACCGATGCTTCGCCCGATACCGCGTAGGCGACCGCAGCGCCGATCAGGCTGGGAACGATATACGCGTGTCCACCCGTCGCTTCGGCCACGAAGACCACCGCCGCGAGCGGCGTCTTGTATCCGCCCGAAAGGAACGCCGCCATTCCGACCGCCGCGAACAGATCCGCGGCCGGGCTGTGCGCGATCGATTGCCCGAACGCAACGCCGAATGCGCTGCCGGTAAGAAACAGCGGCACGAACATGGCGCTCACTCCGCCCATTCCGAGACTGAACAGAGTGGCCGCCAGCTTCGCCACTCCAAACGTCACCAGCTCAATCGAACTGTGCGTCTGTAACAGGATTTGTGGTACGGCCTCGTAGTTGGGACCGATGGGAATCAGTCCGCCAGGAAATGCCGAAAGGAACGCCACGCCGCAGATGCCGGTGAGAATTCCTCCGGCACACATCTTCACCCAGTGGGGCACTGCTGCATGGACCGCCAGCGCGCGGACGCGCCGGAAAACCTTGCTGAAGATCATCGTGGCCAAGCCGCACAGCCCGCCGAGGGCCGCCGACCAGAGCAAATCGCGCCGCGTGTATCCTCCTGTTCCCGCGAAATCAAAAATCGGCTCGGCCCCCAGGAACGCCGCCATCGTCGCGTACGAGATGACGGAAGCGATCAGGGAGGGCAGCAGCGCCTCGTGGGCCAGATCGTCCTTGTACGGCATCTCCAGCGCAAATACGATGCCCGTCAGCGGTGCGCGGAATACGGCCGACATTCCCGCCGCTGCTCCGCTGATCAGCAGAATTCGCCGGTCGCGAACTTCGAACCGCAATTTCCGCACCTTCGTCCAGATCCAGGAGCCGATTGCTCCCCCGCCATAAATCCCGGGGCCTTCCAATGCAGCGCTGCCGCCGGCGCCTACTGTTGCAATCGCCGCCAGAAGCTTCGGAAAAAAGGCACGCATCTCGATGCGGCCCTGGTGTTCGTGATAGGACCGGATGATCTCTTCCGTGGAGTGTTCGTCCGGATCGGGAGTCAGGTATTGCATCAGCAGGCCGGCGATGGCGAATCCTGCCGCCAGGCCCGGAATGATCCACACCGGATGAGCAAAGTAAACCTTCAGCACGGGCGGCCAGATCCACCGCAGGATTATCGTGACGAGAAGCGTCATGACCAGGCCCGTCGCGCCTCCAACGATCGGGGCGATCAGCAGCCATTTATGCAAATCCCGGGAGTAGACGGATGCCAGGCTGCCGCGAAGAATTCCCGCATACTTCCGGACGCCTGGACGGTTCAACAGCATTTGCCTCAGCCGCATCCGATTCGTTCGATTCCTTCTCACTGGAGTCTTTCGGTCATGGATGTGTCAAACAAAAGTCTTCCTGAGTTCGAATCTGGCCAGCTCCCGCTGATGGAGTGCCGATAGCTTCGTCAGAATGGTGCGCCCGGCTGGTGTGAGTTCCACGCACACGAAGCGGCGATCCCGCGCCAGCGTCCGCTTTCTCACCAGCTTCGCCCGCGACGCGCGGTTTACCAGCGTCACCACGGCGTTGTGCCGTTCCTGCAGACATTCGGCCAGTTCGGAGATCGTCGCCCAGCCCCGCCCGGTAAAGCCGGCAACTCCCAGCATCAATTGATGTTGTTGCGGTGTGACGCCCGCGGCGCGGGCTGCCCGTTCGCTGAACCGCAGGAACAGCCGCAGCCGGTATCGAAACTGGCTAAGCTGCCGGACAACACGGGAAGTGCCGTGACCGTGCAGGCTGGGGGAAGGTCCTCTCATGCGCCACGGAAATTATATCACGTCGTGATATACCAGCGGCGCGTGTGCCCGGATCAATCACTACGGCCGGAGGCCGGCTTCAGGAATGTGGCCGTGTCGTCCGCCACCTGGCCCCAGATCAGCGGTTACGCGACCTCGGACCGCCCTCGTTGACACCTCGCGCACTCCTGCCTAACATCCACACGCATGGAACCTCCATGACGCCCCGCCTGTCTTCTCTTCCGGCACCCTCCGGCTCCGCATTCGCGGTCTTTGTAGTCGCGCTCGCCTCCGCTTTGCTCCCCTCGAATTCTGTCCGCGCTCTTCCCTCCACCGCGAACTCCGCGCCTATTCCCCGCAGCGCGCTCGTTTCCGGTTGGCAGATGCAATCCTCCGCCAAGATCA
>DATKNQ010000133.1:0-28966 GCA_035541265.1 Bryobacteraceae bacterium | reverse complement strand
CGTGGCGTCCTTCGCGCGGCGGTGCACCTCCTGCGCGAACTCGAGTCCTTCGCTGGAGTAGTGGCTCTCGGCGAGCGTCAGGAAGCAGGCGGTGGCGGGCGCACGCAATGGAACGAGATTGCCGTCGTTTTTCACCAGCGTGACGGCGCGGTCGGCTATATCCTGCGCGCGCTCCTGATCGTCGGGCATATCCACCTGGTCGCTGATGGCTTCCAGATCGACCGTGCGGTGCGCGGCTAATCCCATGCGCTCCTTGGCCGCGAGCAGCCGGGCGACGCTTTCATCGATGCGCGCGCGCGTGATCCGTTTGCCCTGGATGGCGGCGAGGATGGCCTTGACGGCGGCATCCGGATCGGGCGGCATGACCAGCGCGTCGGCGCCGGCCTCGATAGCGCGCACAGCGGCCTCGCCTCCGGAGTAGCCTTGTGCGATGCCGCCCATTTCGAGCGCATCGGTGACGATGATGCCTTGGAAGCCCATATCGCCGCGCAGCAGTCCGGTGAGGATGGCGGGCGAAAGGGTGGCCGGCACGTCGGCGGGGGCGAGTGCGGGCACGGCGATGTGCGCGGTCATGATGGCGTCGACGCCCGCTTTGATGGCGGCGCGGAACGGCGGCAGTTCGATCTTGTCCATCTCGTCGTGGCTGGCGTTGATCACCGCCATGTTGAGATGCGTATCGACGGCGGTATCGCCGTGGCCGGGGAAATGCTTCGCGGTGGTCAGCACGCGATAGTGCGGACTGGTGCGCGTGCCATTGATGAATGCCGTCACCATAGCGGAGACCTGCTGCGGATCCTCGCCGTAGGAACGGATATTGATGATGGGGTTGTCGGGGTTGTTGTTGACGTCGGCGACGGGGAAGAACAGCCAGTGTACGCCGATGGCGCGGGCCTCGCGGGCGGTGACGGCGCCTTCAAATGACGCGAGCGCGGGGTCGCCCGCAGCGCCGAAGGCCATCGCTTGCGGAAAGACGGTGGTGCCGTCGACGCGCATGGACGCGCCGCGCTCGAAGTCTCCCGCGACCAGCAACGGCACGCGCGCCATCTTTTGCATGCGATTGAGGAACGCGCCGACCGCGTAGGGATGCGCCTTCTGGGTGACGCGGCCGTTGCTCCAGTTCACCAGCACCATGCCGCCCACGCGCGTGTCGCGGACGAGCTTCATGAACTGCCGGAACTCGCGCGAGCGAATGTTCGGCGCGGCGCCGTGGAAGGGGATGAAGATCAACTGTGCGACCTTTTCGCGCAGGGTGAGCGACTTCATCCATCGGCGCACGTACGCCGACTGGCGAGGCGGCTTGGCCACGGGCGCTTTGCGCACCGAGGCGGCCGTGAGAGCCAGCGCGAGAGCCGGCAATAGGATGAGACGACAGCGGCGGAACACTATTTTCAGTGTAACCGGGCGGGCGGTCACCACAGATGGTAATAGCCGTCACGGCGCGTGAGATCGACGTGCATGCCGAATAAGCCGGCGAGCGCGCCGGCGGTCAGGACTTCATCCTTGCGGCCGTCGGCCTGGATGCGGCCTGCGCGCATCAGGATCACGCGTTCGATTTCGGGAATGATGTCGGCGAGGTGATGCGTGACCAGGATGATGCCGATGCCCGCGCGCGCGAGCTTGCGCATGATATCGCGGAACTCGTGCTGGGCGAAGACGTCCAGACTGTTGCTGGGCTCGTCGAGGACCAGGGCGCGCGGATCGTGCACCAGGGCGCGCGCCAGCAGCACGCGGCGGGCTTCGCCGGACGACATTTCGGTGAGGGTGCGCTCGGCCAGGTGCGGGATTTCCAGCAGGGCGAGGATCGCTTCCGCTTTGGTTTCGATTTCGGGCGTGATCTGGTGATACGGCTGAATGCCGACGCTGCCGAAGAAGCCGGACAGGACCGCATCGCGGCCGGTGATGTCGCGCGTGCACAGGGCCATCCAGTCGTTCGAGACCACGCCCAACAGCGGGCGCAAATCGAAGATGTTCCAGCGCTCCTGGCCGAAGATGGCCATGCGCGCGCCTTCGCGGACGAGCGGGTAGCATTCGCGCATGACGGTCTTGATCAGAGTGGATTTGCCGCAGCCGTTGGGGCCGAGGATGGCCACGTGCTCGCCGGCGGCGATGCGCAGGGTGACGTCGTGCAAGACGATTTTTTCGCCGCGCATCACCGAGACGTGTTCCAGCTCGATGAGCGGGGGAGGATCAGATGGCACTGGTGAGCAGGTCCTCCAATTGATGGGGCGTGAGTACGATGGGATTCGCTTTCATGCTGCTGGCTGTGGCGGCCTTGGCGGCAAGCTCGGGGACGTCGGCCTCGCGGATACCGTAAGCGCCGAGCGGCTGGATTTCGAGATCGCGGCAGAGAGCTTCGACCCAGCCCGCGCCATCTTCGGGTGCGGCATCGTCGTGGCCCGTAAGGATGCGGGCGATGGCTGCGTAGCGATCGAGGGCTGCGCGCGGCAGCGCGGCGATGTTCACGCGCATGGCATGCGGCAGCAGCGCGGCACAGATGGCGCCGTGCGGCGCGTCGAACATGCCGCCGATGGGCGAGGCGAATCCGTGGACGGCGCCGAGGCCGGCATTGGCGAGCGCCAGTCCGCCGAGCAGGGCCGCGTATGCCATGTCCGTGCGGGCGGCGAGATCGCGGCCGTCTTGCCAGGCGCGGCGCAGCGCCGTCGCGGCCAGGCGCAAGCCTTCCACGCAATAGAGATCGGTCATGCGGTTCGCGCGACAGGAGACGTAGGGCTCGATCAGTTGGGTGAGCGCGTCGAGTCCGGTGAAAGCGGTGACGTTGGGCGGCAGGTCAAGCGCGAGTTCGGGATCGACGACCGCCAGCGACGGCAGCATGTGCGGGCTGCGCAGGCTGGCTTTGACGCGATGCGCGGGCGAGGCGAGCACGGCGTTGCGCGTGACTTCCGAGCCGGTGCCGGCGGTGGTGGGGACGGCGATGCAGGGCACGGACGGACGCGTGAGTTGGCGGCCATGTCCGATGACTTCGAGATAATCGAGGGGGTCGCCGCCATTGCCAAGCATCGCCGCAATGGCTTTGCCGGCGTCGATGGCGCTGCCGCCGCCGATGGCGACGATGTGATCGCAACCGGAATCGCGCGCGAGTTGCGTGCCCTGGCGAACCAGATCGACGGTCGGCTCTCCGTGGACCGCGAACGGCTCGCCCGCAATGCCGATGTGCTCAAGATCCGCCGTGCGACGCGTGACCAGGAGCGCGCGCTTGCCCATCGCCGCCGAGGCGGCGGGAACCTCGCGTACCGTCCCCGCGCCGAAAACGATGCGGGCGGCGGTGGCAAATTCGAACCGCATCGCGCCTACCAGTTCGTATCCTCAGGAAAAACGTTTTCGTACTCCACGCGGGTGCGCGGCAGGGCCATCATGCCGGCGACAGCGTCGCGCCAGGTCAGGTAGTGCGGCGTTTCCTTGTGCTTCGCCACTGCGTCCGGTGTGCGATAGACCTCGAACAGAACGAAATGTGCAGGATTATCCTTTTGCCGCAGAACATCGAAGCGAACGATGCCCGGCTCCGTGACGCTCTGGCTGGCGTTGACGAGGGTGGCTTTCCGGAAAGCTTCGACGAACTCCGACTTCACTGTCACGTGTACCTGTACGATCAGCATGCAGCTATCGTATAACGCCGCGGGCCGGCAACGGTGGAAGATAACGCACACCAGGTAACATGGTTCTTTCGGAAAGGCGGATGCGTGAAGGCTGAAGAGGATGGCGAGAGAGTGGTGGACGTGGACCCCTGGCAGGTGCGGCTGACCTCGTACAAGGTGGGCCACGAATATCACTGCAAGGCGGACAACGTTTCGCCGGGAGCGGCTCTGGCGCGGACGACCGGCGCGACGCGTGAAGAGGCAGAGCAGAAGGCGTTGGAGCGTGCGCGGCAGTTGCTGGCCCGCACGCACCGGCACGAAGTGTGATCGGGAATTCCATGCATAATTCTCACGGTAACCATTACGATCTCGCGGCGCTGGCGCGCGGGGAGATGATCGCACGAGGGTTCGTCCCCGACTATTCGCCGGAGGCGATGCGGCAGGTGGCGAGTCTGCGCGCGCACACGGCGCCGCCGGTAAACGGAACGGCGCGGGATCTGCGCGGCTTGTTGTGGTCGTCGATCGACAACGATACTTCGCGCGACCTGGATCAGATCGAAGTGGCGGAGCGCCTGGCAAACGGCGATATCCGGATTCGCATCGGCATTGCGGATGTGGATGGCGATGTGGCGAAGGGATCGCCGATCGATCAGCACGCCGCGGCGAACTGCACGACCGTCTACACGGGCGTGAAGAACTTCAGCATGCTACCCGAAGAGTTGTCGACGGATATGACCTCGTTGAACGAGCACGCGGACCGCGCGGCGATCGTGGTGGAAGTGACGGTGGCGGAGGATGGTTCGGTGCGCGACGGCACGGCCTATCGCGCGCTGACGCGCAATGCCGCGCAACTGGCTTACAGCTCCGTAGGGCCGTGGCTGGAAGGGCAGGGTGAGGCGCCGGAGAAGGTTGCGGCATCGGCGGAATTGCAGGCGCAGCTTCGATTGCAGGACGAAGCGGCGCAGCGGCTGCGGGTGTCGCGGCACCGGATGGGCGCGCTCGATCTCGACCGGGAGGAGACCGAGGCCGTGGTGTCGGACGGGCATGTGACCGGCATTCAGCCGCGGCACCGTAATCGGGCATCGCAGTTGATCGAAGACTTCATGATCGCGGCCAATGGCGTGATCGCGCGGAAGTTGGGCGAGCTTGGGCGTTCTTCGATACGCCGCGTGGTGCGGATACCGAAGCGTTGGGACCGCATCGTGGAACTGGCCGCGCAGACCGGCGACAAGCTGCCGGCGGATCCGGACTCGGGCGCGCTCAACCAGTTCCTGATGAAGCGCCACGCCGAAGATCCGGTGCATTATGCGGATTTGTCGCTGGCGGTGGTGAAGCTGATGGGGCCGGGCGAGTACGTGCTGGAGCGCGCGGGCGCGGAGGCGAGCGGGCACTTCGCGCTGGCGGTGCACGACTACACGCACTCGACCGCACCGAATCGCCGCTTCGCGGACCTGGTGACGCAGCGGTTGGTGAAGGCGGCGATCGGCGGGCAGGCGGCGGCCTACAGCAACGGCGAACTGGAGGAGGCGGCCGCCAATTGCACGTTGCGCGAAGACGCGGCGCGCAAGGTGGAGCGGTCAATGGCGAAGCGCATTGCCGCGGTGGCGCTGCACGATCGCATCGGCCAGGTCTTTCGCGGCGTGGTCACGGGCGCTGCGGACAAGGGGACGTGGGTGCGGCTGATGTCTCCGCCGGTCGAGGGCCGGTTGGTGCATGGCGAGCGCGGCCTGGATGTAGGCGATCAGGTTCAGGTGAAGCTGGTGAATACGGACCCGGTGCGCGGGTTTATCGACTTCGCGCGGGCATGAAGCAGGGTTGGGATCATAGTACAATGCCTGAATGCAAATCAAAGCGAAGTATGTTGTCGTCTGTTTTGTAGCGTACTGTGCCGCCACTTTGGTCAGTTTGGGTATGTGCAGCCAGACGAACCCCGTTCCACTTATTAACGCTCCGTTAGTGCCGGATAGTGCCGCGCCCGGCACTGGCGGCGTGACAATGACTGTCAACGGCAGCGGTTTTGTGCCTGGTGCCGTAGTGAAGTGGAACGGTAAAGCACGCGCCACGGCCTTCGTCAGCAGCTCGCAAGTAACGGCGACGATCCTCGCGTCGGATTTGCAGCATGCCGGAACCGCATCCGTTACAGCCACAAATCCGGCGCCAGGCGGTGGGACATCGAACGTCGCCTGGTTCGAGGTGAGCCAGAAGGGGCTGGCAGCAGCATTTAGTAACTCATCGACGTATCTGGTGCCGGGCGCGGTGGTTGTAGCCGCGGCCGATCTGAATCGGGATGGCAAACTAGATTTGATCGTCGGGAATATCCAGACCTATGCGATCGTGGTCCTGCTAGGTAATGGCGACGGGACGTTTCAGTCGCCGCAAAGTTTTCCGACTGGAAACGCTTTTCCTATCTCGATCGCCGTTGGTGATTTCAATAACGATGGCAAGCTGGATGTTGCGGCAGCTACATCCTATGCTGCAACCGGTTCGGATTATCTGGCGGTGCTACTTGGTAACGGCGATGGGACCTTTCAGCCGTTTTTGAGCTATCCCTTGGAAGCCAGTCCGCGATGGATAACTGCCGGGGACTTCAATGAGGATGGAAAGCTGGATGTGGCAGTATCAATTTGCCCGCCCGGCAATGCCCCGTATTGTGGTGGCCCTTCAAGCCTGGGTGTTCTGTTGGGCAAGGGCGATGGGACGTTCGAGCAGGAGACTGACTATGCGGCTGGGCCATCGGTGAACGCCGTGGTCACGGGCGACTTCAACGGTGACGGGCATTTGGATCTGGCCGTATCCGGCTTCCTTAACGGCAATATGCCAAGCGGCATTAGTGTTTTGCTCGGGAACGGGGATGGTTCCTTTCAGCCACCAACACTGTTAACTGGTCTCTACTTTTACCTGACGACTGTCGACCTGAATCATGATGGAATACTCGATCTGGTGGCTGTTGGCGACGGCACGATCTCGATCATGCTTGGGAAAGGCGATGGAACTTTCGCGCCGCCGGTATCTTATGCGGCCGGCAGCTATCTGGTCTCCGTTACGGTGGGTGACTTTAATGCGGATGGAAATCTCGATTTGGCGGCACTGGACTGCGTGGAGGGACCGCTGAGCAGCAGCAGTATTTATATGCTTCTGGGCAACGGGGACGGCACTTGGCGGGCCCCGGTTCGAATTCCTACAACGAACTATCCTTCGGCTCAGCTTGGTAGCTTGGCCGCCGGGGATTTTAACGGCGATGGCCGTATCGATCTGACGTCGGCGCAGGGTAACGGCAACGGAACAACCTCCGATGCAGTCGCCACCTATTTACAGACTGCAGTCTTATTCGAGCCAACCACTATATCTTTTCCGACTATGGTAATTGGCACTAGCGCCTCCAAGTCCGTAATCGTGACTAATTTCGGCAAGGCATCGCTGAACGTCACGCAGGTAAGCCTTACTGGCACAAACGCGACTGATTTTAACCTCGTCGACGATGCGTGCGAGGGCACCGTGATTCCTCCGACCGGACAGTGCACGATCACAGTCACATTTTCGCCGACGGCTGAAAACTTCCGCAGTGCCTGGATAACGATCGCGGACAGCGCGATCGCCAGCCCCCAAAGTGTACTCCTTTCCGGCAGCGGCACTGTGGTTGAATACTCTCCCACGCATCTGACGTTCGGAAGTGTGAACGTGGGGGCGGCCAGCAGCGCCCAGACCGTTACCCTCACGAACACCGGCGCCGCGTCAATCGGGGACCTCCAGCCTTCTCTGGCGGGCACGAACTCGGGCGATTTCCTGGAATCCACCACCTGCGGGAATAAGCTCGCGCCGGGGGCAAGTTGCAGCGTACTTGTCACGTTTCAGCCTACGGCGACCGGAACCAGGACGGCTGTCCTCAACATACAAGAACCGGGAGGAGGCGGCAGTCCCCTGGAGGTCGCGCTCATGGGTACGGGGACGTAGTTTATTCGCGCTGCCAGACGCGCGCGCCATTCACGATGGTCGCTACAGGCCCGCCGTGGAATGTGTGGCCGTGAAACGGTGAGTTGCGGCTCTTCGAGAACGACTGATTCACGTCGTAGGTCCATTCGAGTTCGGTGCTGAAAATCGTGATGTCGCCGGGCGCGCCGACGGCCAGCGTGCCGCGATTCAGGTTCAGGACGCGCGCGGGGCCGGTAGTGAATAGCGCCACCAGGCGCGCTAGCGGGATCTTGCCGGTGTGGACCAGGTGTTCGAGCGCCAGGCCCAGCGCGGTTTCCAGGCCGATGATGCCGAACGGGCACTTCTCGAATTCCTGCATCTTGTCGCTGCCGGCATGCGGCGCATGATCGGTGGCGATCGCGTCGACGGCCCCCGAAACAATGCCGTCCACTACAGCGCCTGTATCGCAGGCGGTGCGCAGCGGCGGCTTCATCTTGAAGTTGCTGTCGTAAGGCACCATCTGGCTGTCGGTCAGGGCGAAGTGGTGCGGCGTGGCTTCGCAGGTGACGGGCAGGCCGTGCTGCTTGGCGTGCGCCACCATCGCCATGGCGTTGCGCGTGGAGATGTGGGCCACGTGGAAACGCGCGCCCGTCGCTTGGGCGAGCAAGATGTCGCGCGCCACCATCACATCTTCGGAGCTGGCGGGAATGCCGCGCAGGCCGAGCCGCACGGACTCGAAGCCTTCGTGCATATCGCCGCCCGCGCTCAGGTTCAGATCTTCGCAGTGATCGATCACCGGCAGGTCGAACGAGCGCGCGAACTCCATAGCACGCCGCATCACGCGCGCGTTCATCACCGGACGGCCGTCGTCGGAGATCGCCACCACGCCCGCGGCGCGCATGGAGCCGATGGCGGACAGTTCCTCGCCCGCGCTGTTCTTGGTAATGGCGCCGATGGGGAAAACGTTCGTCACAGCGAACTGGCGCGCGCGGTCGATGATGTAGCTGGTGACGGTGGCGTTGTCATTCACCGGCAGCGTATTCGGCATGCAGCAGATCGAGGTGAAACCACCGGCCGCGGCGGCGCGCGCGCCGGTCTCGATGGTCTCGGCGTGTTCGATGCCGGGCTCGCGCAGGTGCACGTGCATGTCGATGAAGCCGGGAGTTACGACCAGGCCGCGCGCGTCGAAGATCTCCGCGCCGGGAGATTCCAGGTCCACACCGACGGCGGCGACGACGCCGTCCTGCAACAGAATGTCGGCCTGCCGGTCGGAGGCCGAAGCCGGGTCGATGACACGCCCGTTTTTGATGAGCAGTTGTGACATCTAACCAATCACCCGTTCGAGCACCGCCATGCGCACGGCGACGCCGTTCTCGACTTGATTGAGGATGACGGAGCGCTGCGAGTCGGCGACTTCCGACGACAGCTCGCGCCCGCGGTTGATGGGGCCCGGATGCATGACGATGGCATCCGGGTTGGCCAGCGCCAGGTGTTCCAGTGTCAGGCCGTAGAACTGAAAATATTCGCTGGACGGAAAGGCGGCTTCGTGCTGACGCTCGAGCTGCACGCGCAACATCATGATGACGTCGGCGCCCAGGATGGCTTCGCGAATGTCGTTGGTCAGAGTGACGCCGGGAGCGATCTGGGCGAGCTCGCGCGGGAGCAGCGATGCCGGTCCGCAGAGCACGATCTCGACGCCGAACTTGGAAAGCAGGTAGACATTCGAGCGGGCCACGCGGCTGTGCGCGATGTCGCCGATGATGGCCACGCGCAGGCCTTCGAGCGTGGGCTTGCGGTCGAGGATGGTGCGCGCATCGAGCAGCGCCTGGGTGGGATGTTCGTGCGTGCCGTCGCCCGCGTTGATGATGGGCATGGCCAGGTAGCGCGCCAGAAAGTGCGGCGCGCCGGAGGCCGAATGGCGCATCACGATGGCGTCCGGGCGCATGGCTGCGAGGGTGTTGAGCGTATCGACCAGCGACTCGCCTTTCGACACGCTGGAGGCGGAGGCCGCGATGGAAACGGCATCGGCGCCCAGGCGCTTGGCGGCGATTTCAAAACTGGTGCGGGTGCGGGTGGAGGCTTCGAAGAAGAGATTGACAATCATCTTCCCGCGAAGCGTGTCCAGCTTCTTGAGCGGTTGGTGCTGGACGGGTTGGAATTGCTTGGCGCGCTCCAGGATAGCTTCGATCTCGGCGCGGTCCAGTTCCTCGATTCCGAGCATTCCTGCCGGCATGGTTTAAACTGCTTCGCCCGCGGCGACCTTCTCGGCGAGCAACACCTTTTCCATTTCGTCGATCTCCTGGAACTTCACCTCGATGATTTCGTTATCGGAGGTCTGCACGTTGCGGCCCACGAACTGGGCCTCGATGGGCAGCTCGCGGTGGCCGCGGTCAATCAGCACCAGCAGGTGCACGCGCGCCGGGCGGCCATGATCGAATAACGCATCGAGCGCGGCGCGAATGGTGCGGCCGGTGTAGAGTACGTCGTCCATCAGGATGATGTCTTTGCCCTGCACGGGGAACGAAATTTCCGTGGCGCTGACCACGGGCTTGATGTCGACGGTGGTGAGGTCGTCGCGGTAGAGATTGATATCCAGGATGCCCACGGGTATGACGCGGTTTTCGAGCGCTTCGATCTTGCGCGCCAGGCGCTGCGCCAGCGGCACGCCGCGGCGGCGAATTCCGATGAACGCCAGACGGTCGAGATCGCTGTTCTTTTCGAGAATCTCGTGCGCCAGCCGGACCAGCGTGCGGTCGATCTCGGAGGCGCTCATCAGTTGGCCTTTGACGCGTGTGAGGGGCATGATGCGGTAAGCAACAGGGTACCACGCGGAAGTAATGGGTACTAGTTGGGGCGCGCTTGGAAAGCGGATTGCTCCCCCTGCGCTACCGCTGCGAAAACCCAGGGGAAAACGGCTTCGCCAGCGGCAATTCACGCTGAGGGTGGGAAATATGACGCTAGAGGGCACTCTTCGAGATCACGGATTCACGCGGGGTCTTTCCGGCCGCCATATCGCCACGCTGGCCACGTTGGCCAACGAGGTCACGTTCGCGGAAAACGAAGTGATTCTGATGCAGCATCAGCACTCCGCGGATTTCTACCTGGTGACGTCGGGCAGCGTGAACATCGAGCTACATGCGCCGGGGTTTACGGTCTCGGTGCTGGCGGTGGAGGCGGGCCAGGCATTCGGCTGGTCGGCGCTGCTCGGCCATCACGAGACGTTATTTCAGGTGCGCGCGCGGGAGCGGACGGCGGCGGTGCGTCTGCCCGGGGAGGATCTGATCGGCGCCTGCCATCGCGATCCGAGCCTGGGCCTCGAGATCCTGTCGCGCACGCTGCAGCTTGCCGCCGGACGAATTGAGGCCACGGAGGCCAGGTTTGCCGAAATGTGCGGCGTACGAGTCAAGTCACACGATCATTAATTCAACAAAAAGAGGAGCACTCACTCAATGAATGAACAATACGACGTTGCGATACTGGGAGCGGGTTTCGAAGGAAGTATGCTGGGCACGATCCTGGCGTGTAACGGGGCGAAGGTGGTGATCATCGACGCGGGCACGCATCCGCGTTTCGCGCTGGGCGAATCGACGGTGCGGCACACGTTTCGCATGATCAAGATCATGGCGGAACGCTTCAACGTTCCGGAATTCAAGACGGAGTTCAACTCCGGCAAGCTGATTCACAAACATGTCTCATCGGGGTTTGGGATCAAGAAGAACTTCGGGTTTTTGCTGCATCACGAAGGCCAGCATCAGCGGCCGGAGGAATCCACGCAATTAGTCATTCCGCCTTACCGGGAAGGCTATGAGGCGCACTTATTCCGGCAGGATACCGACGCGTATCTGACTTACACGGCCATTCATCACGGCGCGACGGTAAAGTATTTTACGCGCGTCAAGAACGCGGAGACGGACGCGAACGGCGTGTCACTCGAGACCGAGAAGGGCGAAACGATTCGCGCGCGGTTCGTGGCGGATGCTTCGGGCGGCGGGCACGTGCTCTCGCGCATGTGGGGCCTGCGCGACGATCCAATCCGCTGCAAGACCAACACGCGCTGCCTGTTCACGCACATGATCGACGTGAAGCCTTACGACGATCTGAACCTGCCCCACGGCGTGCCGAAGGCGCCGCGGCGCTGGTATCAGGGCACCTGCCATCACCTGTTCGATGGCGGATGGCTGTGGGTGATTCCGTTCGACAACCGGCCCGGCTCGACGAACAAGCTGGTGAGCGTGGGGCTGAGCTTCGATATTCGCAAGTTTCCCAAGCCGGCGGATATTACGCCGCAGCAGGAATGGCAGCAGTTCCTGTCGCGCTTCCCGAGCATCTACGAACAGTTCAAAGACGCCAAGCCGGTGCGCGATTGGATTTCATCGGACCGGTTGCAGATCTCGGTGAAGCAGAGCGTAGGCGCGCGCTGGGCGATCATGGCGGGCGGCACCGGCAGCGGTTTTCTGGATGCGATCTTCTCGCGCGGCCTGGCGAGTTCGATGGAAGTGACCAACGCGCTCGCAGCGCGGCTGCTGAAGGCGCTGAAGGACGACGATTTCACCGAGGACCGGTTTGAATACGTGCACCGCGTGCACGAGGTCAACCGTACGAACAACGATCGCACGGCCAGCGCGGCTTACACCTCGTGGCGGGATTTCGAGTTATGGAATGCCTGGTTCCGTGTGTGGGCGCTGGGCGTCGGGCTGGGCGATCTGAAGCTTGCGAGCATTTACCGGCGGTATAAGGCGACGCACGACGATTCGATCCTGCCGGATGCCGAAGAGCCGATGGGCCTGTTCTACAGCCAGCACGAAGGATTCGGGAAGCTCTACAACGCGGCGGAGGCCAAGATGAGCGCGGTGGAAGCCGGAACGGTGAGCCCCAAGGATGCCGCGCGGTACATCTTCGATCTGATCCGCAAAGCCGACTTCGCGCCGCCCGCGAATCACCTGGGCGATCCGGAGCAGCGCTTCATCAACATCGGGACGCCTTGGGCGACAGTGACAACGTTGGCGTGGCTGGTGACTTCGGCGCCGCCCGAGATCAAGAGCCTCTCGGCCGGCCTGTTGGGCGATATGGGCCGGAGGCCGCATCCGGCTTAGGGGCGGCCGCTGAGAGCCCGCCCCACCTGCTAATTACGCGGGGTGGCGTCTTTGGGTGTGGCCAGGTAGCCCGTGACGCGGTCTTTGCCGACCTCGTTCACGACAATTTCATAGGGCTGCTTGGCCTTGGCGACATAGAACTGCAGCGGCTCGTTGATGCCCTTGTCTTTCTTCTCCACCATCTTATCGTCCGCCAGCACTTCGAGGGTGAACTTGTTCTTCTTGCGGTCGACGCTGCGGAGCTTCAAGGAAATGTCCCCGACGCGCTTCGGCTGCTTGTCCTTCTTCACCAGGCTGAACTGGAAGTAATTGCGCTCGCCGAGCCGCTTGAGCGCATCTAGCTCTTTTTGATTGGTGGCGACATATCCGCTAGTGACGCCCAGATCTCCCTGCACCTTATTGAGACTGGCGATAGTCTTGTCCAGCTCCGCCTTCGTCGCACCCAAGTCTGTCTTCACGGTCGTGACATCCCCGCTGACTTCACCGATCTTGGCGTTCGCGGTGCTTGCCTGCTGCTGCACGTCACTGATCTGACTCTGGACGCGGGCCTGCTGCTTGGCTTGCGCGTCAGCCAGTTGCTTGGCCAGTAAGTCGGCGTGCGCTTGGGCTTCCTGCTTGGCGTGTCCGGCCGCCTGATTGGCCTGTTCGCGCGCCGCCTGGAGCTCTTCCTTCAGCGCCTCGATGTTGTGCCGCTGCGACGCCGTAGTTACGGAACTGGACTCTTTCAGGTTAGCGATCTCAGACAGCAGCGCAGTCCGGGCATCGCGGTCTTCGCTATGGGTGGTCTCCAGGCGATACCACAGTGCAATATTGGACGCGATCAGGGCAATCAGTGCTCCGGCGACCAAGGCGGTTTTCGTCCCCGAGCCGCTGGGCGGGGGGGTATACATCGGGCTGCTCACAAATATACGCTCCTCGATTTCTTCAGAATCTCACCATTATAGACTGTTACGGAACGATTGACGTTTCACCCGGCCAAATGGAAACTGTCTCCCGGCGCGGGAATGGTAACGTCCAAATCGTATCGGGAACGGATGACTCCAGCAAGGGCCTGCGCTTGAGCCGGCTCGCCGTGCACCAGGAAGACGCGCTTCAAATCTCCCACGAGCGGTTTCAGCCACTCGAGTAACTCACCCTGATCCGCATGGCCGCTCAATTCGTCCAGGCTCGAGACCTCCGCGCGCACTGTCATCGGCTCGCCGAACACGCGCACCTCGCGACACTTTTCCACCAGCTTGCGGCCCAGAGTGTCTTGCGCCTGAAACCCGGTAATGAGCACCGTGTTGCGCGGATCTTCCAGGTTATTCCGGAGGTGATGCAGAATGCGCCCCTGCTCACACATACCGGAGGCCGAGATCACGATGAACGGGCCGCGTAGATCGTTGAGCTTCTTGGATTCGGCGGCCTCGCGAATGTATTGTAGCCGTCCGAAGCCAAATGGGTCTTCGCCGTCGAGCAGGTATTGCCGCGTCCCGGCATTGAAGCACTCGACGTGCTTGCGAAACACTTCGGTCACGTTCACGGCCAACGGACTGTCGACGAAGATCGGGACGATGGGAATCTCCCCGGCGTTGGCGAGCTGGTGCAGCAGCAGCACAAGCTGCTGCGTGCGGCCTACGGCGAAGGCCGGCACGATGATGCGGCCGCCGCGCGCGCAGGTGCGGTTGACGACGTCGCGCAGCTTGCCGATGACGTGCGTGGCGCTCTTGTGAAAGCGCCCGCCATAGGTGCTTTCCATGATCAGGTATTCGACGGGTGGCAGCGCATCGGGCGGGCGCGTGATCGGCAGGTTGGGGCGGCCGATATCGCCGGAGAAGGCCAGGCGCACGTGTGTGCCGTCCGTGCGGTAGTTCAGGATCAGGGCGGACGATCCCAGGATGTGGCCCGCATCGTAGCACTCGTAACTCAGGTGCGGATCGAGTGTCTTGGGAGTGTAATAGCCGACCGGCTGGAAGAGCGGCAGGGTGCGCTCGGCGTCTTCCATGGTGAAGAGCGGCTCGACCGGCTCGGGGCCATTGGCGTGGCCTTCCTTATGACGGCGCTCGGCGCGCTTGTTGACGAACTCGGCGTCTTTTTCCTGAATATGCGCGGTGTCCCGCAGCATGGCGTCGCACAGATCGATGGTGGCCGGTGTGGTGTAAATGGGACCGTTGAATCCGTTCTTCACCAGCGTCGGAAGGTTGCCGGAGTGATCGATGTGCGCGTGCGAGAGCAGCACGGCCGAGATGGCCGCGGCGTCGACGGGCAGGTGGCGGTTCTTCCAGTCGGCTTCTTTGCGGCGGCCTTGGGCCAGTCCGCAGTCAAGCAGATACTGCCTGCCGTCGACCTCAAGCTGGTGCATCGATCCGGTGACTTCGCCGGCCGCGCCGCGGAAGGTGAGCTTCATTTTGACTCGGAGACGCCATAGTAACGCATTGCCGGGCACGGCGGACCGCGTGCTAATCTCAGACAAGAGATGATTTCCGTTAAAGAGGCGGCTGCAAAGGCAGTGGAGTTCGCGCAGGCATTGTTGAACTTGGCACCCGGGGAGGTTCTGCTGGAAGAGGTGGAATCCAGCACGCTGGACTCGGCCCCGGTGTGGTTGATTACGCTCAGCGTGCCTCCGCGCCCCCTGCCGTTCGGACGGCGTGACTATAAGACCTTCACCGTGAGGGCGGATACGGGTGAGGTACTCTCAATGAAAATCCGAGAGTTGGCCGGAGCCTGATGGAGGATGTGCGCGAGCTCATCCGAAAACACCACAAGACGGGCCTGCTCATCGACGCAAACGTTCTACT
This sequence comes from Bryobacteraceae bacterium, assembly GCA_035541265.1. Classification (GTDB taxonomy): domain Bacteria; phylum Acidobacteriota; class Terriglobia; order Bryobacterales; family Bryobacteraceae; genus Bog-159. Next base: position 13,594 of record DATKNQ010000133.1, on the reverse strand, counting down.
CTTGTACCTCGTGGGCCAAACAAATCCCAATAGGATCCTGAGCTTCAAGAGGACGAGCCAATACGTCCCCGAGGACTTCGATCTGCTGACTCAGTTTGTCGCCCAGTTCCAGACCCTGGTCACAACGCCGCACATTCTCACGGAGGTGAGTAACCTGGGCGATCTGCGCGATCGGGAATTGCTCGTTTTTCGCTCGTTGTTCACGCACATGATCGAAAAGGCCGAAGAGCACCGCGACGAAAGCCGCCGGGTCGTCAAGGACGCCGCGTTCTTGCGGCTCGGACTCACGGATGCCGCCATTCTCGCGCTCGGCGGCCATGCCCCGCTTTTCCTGACCGATGATTTGGATCTTTACGTCGCGCTGACCAGCCGCAGCCTTGACGCCATCAATTTCAATCACATCAGGCCGCTGAACTGGACTTCCTGAGCTTCATTTGGAGACTTCGGAGCCCAGGCGGCTGGCCAGCGGATGCAACTGTCCCGCGTACTTGTTGCCGGGCTTCTGGCGGTAGGGCATCGACGACGGTGTGGAGAGCTGTTCGAAGGTGAACGAGCAGATCCGCATTCCGGGATAGAGGGCTACGGCCATGCGGCTGAGGTTGGAGAGTTCCAGCGTGGCTTTGCCGGTCCACCCGGGGTCGAACAGGCCGGCGGTGCCGTGCACGATGATGCCGATGCGGCCGAGGCTGGATCGGCCTTCCAGGCGGCCGAGGACGTCCGCGTCGAGCTCGAGCGATTCCTCCGTTACGGCCAGCACGAAATCGCGCGGCTGCAGCACGAAGGGCTCGCCGGCCGGCACTTCCACGGTGCGCATCATCTCCTGCAGGCTGGTGCGGTCGCGCGGGTCGATGAAGGGATGGCGGGTATATTCGAAGACGCTAAATTCGCCGCCCAGGCGGAAATCCACCGAGCAACTGCCGAACTGCTCGGGCGGCAGTTCCGGCGCGATTTTGATCTTCCCCAAAGCGATGTAGCGCTTGATGTCTACATCTGACAGAACCATCGGACAGCCTCCGGATAGGCCATCGTAGCGCAGTTTGCCCGGACTATTCGAGCAGGGAGTACAGCTCCGTCAGGGGTACGGCGCCCTGCCGCAAAGCGGCGTCGTGAAACGCCGCGAGTTGGAAACCGGCGCCCTTGGCCCGCTGGTATCGCTCGCGCACGGCCAGCCATCCGCGCCAGCCCACGAAATAGCAGGGCAATTGCGCCGACGAAAGTTTGGCGCGCTGGAGCTTGGCGGTGGCTTCGGCGGCTTCCTGGAAGGTCTGCTTCTCCATCAGGTCGAGCGCTTCCTGATCGGTCATGTTGAGCATCTGCAGACGCACGTCGAGGATGGCGTTGGCGAGCACGCGCAGTTCTTCCTTCAGGAACGTAAGGCGCAGTTCTGGAGAGTTATCCAGGAACCCTTCGTCGAGCATCGTCTGCGTGGCATATTGCGCCCAGCCCTCGACATACGGATCGTTCCCGTAGAGCGCGCGCAGCAGCCGGCGCGCGGGCGGCTGGATCCGGTTGGCGTACTGGAACTGTACGTAGTGGCCGGGAATCGCCTCGTGCAGGGTGAGCAGTTTCAGCTTGTAGAAGTTGTATTCCCGGAGTTTGGATTCGACCTGCTGCGGCGTCCAATCGGGCGGGATCGGCGTGACCCAGTAGAAGGCGCCAAGCTGCGGTTCGAGCGCAGGCGCCGGGTTGAAGCCGCCCACGCCATAAAGGCCGCGCATGAAGACCGGTGTAGGAATCACTTGCAGATTCGATCCCTCGGGCGACGTGAGCAGATGCTTCTGCGCGACAAAGCGGCGCGCTTCTTCCAGATCAGAGCGGGCGTCGTCGAGGTAGGACGCGGGCGTGGAGTGGCGCTGGGCGATGTGGCCGAGCACCTCGGAAATCACCTGGTTGGCACGCTGCGCCTCCGGCAGATCGGTGTGGGGCGAGTGGCTCGGGAAATACTGGCGATGCAGCGGCAGGGCCAGCTCAAGCATACTCGCGCGGACTTCCTTGAGGCGGCGCGTGGCGGCTTCGAGCATGCTGGAAGGATCTTCGCCGGTATCCAGCACGTAGCGGAACTTGCGCGTGTAGCGCTCGCGGCCGAGGCGCCAATCGTAGCTGTTCAGCGCGGAGAGATTGTCGTGCAGGAACTTCTGAAAGCGCCGCAACGCATCGAGCGCCGGACCGGCCGCGCCATCGTAATCGGCGCGCTGGCCGGCGGGAACCGCCACGCGGATGGTCTTATCAACCAAGGCGATGTTGCCATCGTTTTCCTGCTGAGCCACCACCGTCCAGATGTCCGGCGCAGAGACCAGGTTGGTTTGCGCCTGATCGACCAGCAGAGGCAGCTTGCCGAGGCGCGCGATGATCTGCCGGATACGCTCCGGCAGCGGTGCGTATTCGAGGGTCAGGGGCGTGAACAGCGCGTTGCCGATCATTTCCACGTACACGGTGGGGTTATGCAGATGGCTTTGGATGTCGTCGATGTCCAGCAGCGCCAGTTCCAACTGATTCTGGATGATGCGCAGGTCGGTGCGGTCCTCGGACGGCAGAGTGTCGGGCTGGATGGTCTGCAGCCGTTCGCGGAAGCGCCGGTAATACTCGCGGCGGTGCCCGATCGCGTCCGGGCTCATGTCTTCAAGCTGTTCGTCGAGATTTCGGCCCTGGTAGGTGTGCAGCCCGGTTGCAGTAGCGGTGATCGGCGAGAAGGCCAGGGTGGTGTAGACGAACTCTTCGGCGAGCTTCGAAAAGTTCCGGTCCGGGGAGCCGCAGCCGGTGGTGAACAGGATGGACATGAGGAGCACGGCCGCGCGAGAATGGCGCATCCCTCGATCTTAGCGGATCAACCCAGTTTGGCGCGCAGACAGTCCCGCCGCGAGTGGGTGGGGACGCAAACCGGCTCGGGGCTCCTTCGCAAGCGCAATTCGCGGACGGCGCGCATGGTTTGCGCGTTGTCGGCATCGGCGTTCCTGACGAGGATCTGCTCAGCGATAATGCAGGTCCAGAGCGACGCCACGGCAAGCGTGATGGCCGCCAAACCCTGCCCCGTGATTTTCGCCACCGTCACCTTGCCCTACTCCTTCCACCGATCCGCACAACAGGGGCTGAGCAATCGAGGTACCAGAATGGGCCATGTGTGTTATCAGATACTTCGGCGCGGGCGGGGTGTGACGGATGTGCACATGCGGGCATTCTCTGCACCGCCCGCCGTCACGGTAGAATGGAATCGAATGGCAGCCGCCCGGCATAACGAAATACTGCGCGCGGGTCATCATGCGCCGGATTTCCGGCTGGCGCGCTACGCGAGCGGCGGCCCGCGCGGCGCCGTGAACCTCAGCGAATTGGTTGCGGGCGGGCCGGTGCTGCTGGCGTTCTTTAAGTCCACCTGTCCGGTCTGCCAGATGACGCTGCCGCTTCTGGAACGGATTCACCGCGGCCGGACACCGGGGTCCATGACGATCTATGGCGTCTCGCAGGACGATCCGGAGACAACCAGCGAGTTCTGCGCGGAGTTCGGCGTCAGTTTTCCGATGCTGCTGGATACCGAAGAGAGCGGATATCCGGCAAGCAACGCGTATAGCCTGTCCCACGTGCCGTCTTTATTTCTGGTGGATCGCGACGGCAGCATCGCCTGGAGCGTGGAGGGGTTCAATAAGAGAGAGTTCACGGAACTGGCGGAGCAGGCGGGGGTGGATCTGTTCGGTCCGGACGAAGATTTTCCGCAGTGGCGGGCCGGCTGAAGTTCCAAGAATTAGGCTCCCGGGCGGAGCCGCAAGAAGCTCTACCAAAGCGCTACCAAGGATACGATCGCATGGCAAACACACTCGACGAGATACTGGGTTCGGCAGCCGCAATTGCCAAGGGAATGGGAGTCACTCTCAAAGAGATGATGTCTCCCACGGTGACCGAGAATTATCCCGACGAACCGCCCAAGCTGGAGGAGCGCTATCGCGGCGTGCACGTGTTGCAGCGTGACGCGAACGGCCTGGAAAAGTGCGTGGCGTGTTTTCTGTGTGCCGCCGCGTGCCCTTCGGAGTGCATCTACATTGAGGCCGCCGAGAACACGGATAAGCTGCGGATCAGCGGTGGCGAGCGCTACGCCAAGGTGTACAACATCGACTACAACCGGTGTATCTTCTGCGGCTATTGTGTGGAGGCTTGTCCGACAGACGCGATCACACACGGCCACGGATTTGAAGTGGCGAGTTTCAATACTTCCACACTGGTGAAGCGCAAGGAAGAGATGCTGGCGCCGATTCCAGCGGGGGTGCATCCGCCTGTGATGGCAGCGGAGCCTGCCGCAGCCGCGCATTAGGCGCCCGATTCGCCCGGCGGTTTAGTGCTTCGCGGGTGCTGGTGCGGCCGGCGAAGGCAGAGGCACCGGTTTGGGCGGCGGTCCTGCGGCCGCGGCCACCGTGGTTTCCGGCTTGCCGTCCTTCTCCGGCTTATCCAGATACTGGACCACCACGGAGATCCTCCGGTTGGAAGGGTCCTCGGGGGCGGCGGGCTTCCGGAGCCGTTGATCCGCGTATCCGCGAACCTGCGTGACTTGCCGGGGGCCCAGTCCGTTCTCCTGCATCATGCGGCGGGCGGCGTTGGCGCGATCCGCCGAGAGCTCCCAATTGCTGTAGCTGCCGCGGCCGGAATATGGCTTGGAGTCGGTATGGCCTTCGATGGACACCGTGTTCGGCAGCTTGCCTAGCTCCTGCGCCAACATCATCAGGATCTGGCGGCCATCTTCACTGGGCAGGGCCTCGCCGCTCGCGAAAAAGGTGCCCTTCTCGCTCTCCATCAGCTCGATGCGCAGGCCTTCGGCCGTCACGGTCATTTCGATCTGGTTTTTCAGCTTCTCAAAATCGGTGACCTTGCGCACGGCTTTCTGCAGTTCGTCCTTGATCTGGTTCATATTGTCTTTGGTGAGCATAAAGTTCTCACCGGTGCCGTTCTTGCCGTTGCCCACTTTCTTGGAAGTCCCGGTAGGATCTTTGAAATAGCCGCCCACGGCTTCCTGGACCTGCTTGCTGCTGTTGAGCAGCCACAGGACGATGAAGAGGGCCATCATGGCGGTGACGAAATCGGCGTACGCAACCTTCCAGGCGCCTCCATGATGGCCGCCGTGGCCCCCTTTCTTCTTGACGATGACGACAGGACGGGGTTGACCCATGCCGATCACCCCTGCGCGGGCGCCGCACCCTTATTGCGGCAGAGTTTTTCGAGCTCCTGGAAGTTCGGCCGCACCTGCCCCGGTGTGGCGCGCCTGCCGATCTCGACCGCCAGAATCGGCGCAGTGCCCTTGATGAACGCCGCCATGGCGACGCGCAACACGTGATAGTAGGCGTGCTCTTCATCGGCGGACTTGGCCATGTTGGACGCAATCGGACCGAGCAACCCGTAGCACAGCAGGATGCCCAGAAACGTGCCCACCAGGGCCGCGGCGACCTTGTGTCCGATCTCTTCCGGCGGGCCGCCGAGCGCACCCATGGTGATGACCACACCGAGGACCGCGGCAACAATTCCCAAGCCCGGCAGCGAGTCCGCTACCGTGCTCAAGGCCGATACGGGTTGCGCCGCGTCGTGATGGTGGACATCCATGTCGAGTTCCATCATCTGGTCGATATCGAATGGTTCGACCGCACCGGTCGTCGCGGTGCGCAGCGTGTCGCAGACAAAATGCAGGACGTGATGATCTTTCACCACCGACGGAAATGCGCTGAACGTCTTGCTCTTATCGGGTTCCTCGATATCCGCTTCGATGGCGGTGAGGCCTTCCCGGCGCGACCGGTTGAACAGATCGAAGAGCATCTTCAGCGAATCAAGGTAAAGCTGGCGCGTGAAACGGGAACCCTTGAAGACTCCCATCAGGCCCGACAGGATCTCTTTCAGGATGTGCGGCGGATTGGCAATCAGGACCGTGCCAGCCGCGGCTCCGCCGATGATGATCAACTCGGCGGGTTGCAGGAGCACGTGCAGGTTGCCTCTCTCCATAAGGTAGCCGCCCACGATCGCTCCGAAGACCACGACAATTCCAATAATCGAGTACATAGGATAGTGAGCCTCAGACTACGAAGACCGAGTTTCCAGGTTGCGCCTGGCTAAAGGCAAAAGCTTCGCCGGCGCGCTGGAGCAATGTTTCCAGAGAGTCGGTATCGCGTAACATCGTCCCGCCGATCGATACGGTGATGGAAAGCCGGTCGCCCCACCAGGGAACGCCGGCCACGCTCGCCAGCCGCTTCAGTCGCTCTGCACAACTTTGCAGATTGGCGGCATTGCCGCACTGGACCAGCACCGCGAAGCGTCCTTCCTCCCAGAGACCGACCGAATCCTCCGGCCGGGTGCCGCCAAGCAGCGTCTGCCCGGTGGCATAGAGAACCTCGTTGATCGCCTGGCGGCCGCCAAGATGACGCAACCGTTCCAGATCGTCGATGGTGACGCACAGGATGCCGAAGCTTGTCCGCGAGACACCGCCGTCCGCCAAAGCGCTTTGGATAGCCGTGTGCATGCCGCTCGGAGCCGGCAAACCGGTCACTTGGTCTAGCTCCGCGCCGGCGGGAATGCGCTGGCTGGAGGTACCGCCCCGCGTCAACCTCTCCTCGAAGCACTCCGCCGATCCGATGACGGTTCCGGATTCGTCCCGAATCGGGATCGACCGGGCCCGTACGGGAACACGCTGCCCGGCCTTGTGACGCAAGAAAATGTGGGCGTCCCTGCGTTGTCCGTCGTACATGGTTCTGGCCAGAGGACAGGCCGCGCCACACAATATGGTTTGATTCGCGTCGCAATGCATGAGGAGATTCTCGTGGCAAAAATGCCCGATCACCTCCTGGCCTAGATAGCCGGTGATTCGCTCAGCTTCTTTGTTCCAGAACGAGATTTGCCGGTTGCGGTCGACCATATAGACCCCCACGGGGAGACCCTCCAGCAAATCTCGATAGATTTCGGCACTCCATTGTTGCGGCATGCGACGCACCCATGTTCAACGATCGGCGGGGCGCGCCGGTTTCAGTAGCGCGTATGAGTCCTTGGATAGCGAAAAAAGGCGATTGAAAAACGATTGAAAAACCCTTGACAACTGGCGGACGGGTGCTATACTCGCACAAACAAACCCGATTCGGCTTCACGCCAGCGTGTAGCGGAGCCCTCCTGAATGCCGAAGAGGACAGGGGCGGCGCGCGTCCGCGTAAGGCGCCGCCCGCGACAGAGAATCCGCCGACTCAGGCGGCCTAAGAGGCCGCCCGCAGGCAAAGTGTCTGCCCTACCTAGCGAGGTCTTCGACCTCAAACCGACGGGATGAGCGTAGGACGGGCTTTGCGTCAGTCTCTCGCCAAGCCGCCAGGCCGCAAAGAGCGCAAAGCGCGGCAGGAGCCATGATGGGAGTTACAAACACTGCGGATCGGTGCCCGAGGTTCACCTCATCACGCCGACTGGCGACATCCGCGCGACGGGAGAGATTCCGATTTAAGCGACTCGGTCGAAATGGCCGGGGGCATGCCCTCGTGGCTTCGGTGCGGACACTGGATGGACCCGGTCCTGCCGTCATATCAGACCCGCGTGACTGCATGTGCACGCCTGAGGTGGAGTGTCGTCTTTTTCCAAGACTTGACACTTTCGTTCAGATCTTGGTCCAGAGAGACGTCTAGAACGGCCAGCGACTCCAGCCCGAATTCTTTTTGGCGGGTTGCGGGGCCGCTCTTTCCGAAAAATGTCCGGGCTGTAGGGGGCCGAAATCCAATTCGGCGGCTTGAAACTTGAGCGGCCGGTCGGTCACCATCTCGATCGTGCTGCCTTGCGGGAGGACGGCATCGGGCCCGCGCGTAAGCAGCACAGCCATCAAGCCGGCAGTCGCACCGGCGGCGACCCCGATACCGCCGCCCATGGCAGTGTGTTTGGCCGCCGATCCGGCGATCAGCCCGATGGATGCGCCCGCCCCCGCAGCCTCCGCGACGGTGCCGGCGTCCCCGGCTTTGTTGCCTTCGCTCCGGATCTTGCCTTCGTGCTTATCGAACTCGTCGCCGCCGCTGCCGTCAATCCCGGCCACCCGCGCGCGAAAATCGCGCGTCACGCCGTTGGGCAAAGTCAGGGAGTCGAAGCGCAGATATAATTCACCGCGGCCTTTCACACGGCCCGGACGCTTGACTTCGGTCACCGTACCGGCCACGTAGCTGCCTGGGGGAATGACGATGCGGCCGTTGGCCAGAATGGGAAATACGGTTTCCAGATAGATGCGATCGCCTTCCGCGGCGTTCTTGGTGCTGATGCTGTTGATCAGGCCGAGCGGAATGCGGGTGCCCGGCGAGATCACGAATTCGGCGGCGGGCGCCGCGGGCTCCTGGGCGAGAAGCACACTGGCGGCCAACAGCATTGTAGCCAGCGAGTATCTCAGCGGCATGCGCGAACTCCCTCGCTCCATTCTAGCAATCAGGCCGCCCGATAACGGTACAGTGCCTCGCGCACCGGCGTGCCTACCACCTCGATGCGGTTCAAGCCGCGCGTGCCCACGCCCAGTTGCTCGGCGAGCTCGAGAGTGTTATCGCAGGTTTCAAAAGGCGGCGTGCCGCGCCGGGCCAGCGGGTCGAAGCCCATGACGGCCATGCATACAGCGTCGGTCGAGACGCAATTGGTTCCCGCGACCAGCACTCCCGGACGGATCGCGCGCGAACCTTCGATCCACGGCCCTTCGCCTCCGGCCATGGAACGCACGGCCTCCACAATGGCCAGGTCGACCGGCCGCGCCGCCACGATGTCCGCGATCACCCGCGGAATGCGGTAGCCGCCGTCGCGCGGGGTCGTGGGATCGTTCTCGGAGGGTGCGGATTTGGAAGGCTGCCGGCTGCCGCTGTGGATGATGCCGCGCCCGCCATGCGGTTCGATGCTGGGCTCGTCGACGCCGGCCCCATCGCCGTAGATGGTGGCGGGGAGCGTGCCGAAGCAGTTCTTAATCGAGAGGGTCACGCCGGCGGTGGCGTGCTCCTTCATCTTGGCGAGCGACACGAAAACGTCGCAATCGGAATAGGAATGGTTGAGGTCGAAACCGCGGAAGATGTGTCCGCCGTGGGGGGTGTTGAAACGGGCGTATTGTTTGGTGCGGCCCAGGTAATCGGTATTCTCGAACTCCACGCGCGGCGCCGCGTTCAGGATGTCGCGTGGTTCCCAATTCGCCTGCAGCATGAACTCCTCGAGCGGTTCGGCCGACGACCAGCAAGACTCCAGCACGCGGACGCGCCGCGCGCCGGCCCGCCCCATCAGGTGCACGGTGGCGGCGATCACGCGCGGGTGCGTATAATGCGTGTCCTCAGCGGGAAGACGGCCCAGCCGGTAGCGGCTGTCTCCGGTCATGTTGACCTTAATCGCCACGGTTTTGCCCTTCACCAGCCGTTCCAGCCCGCCCAGTTGGCCGAAAAGGCGCTGCATTGACGGTAACAGTTCCGGGCCGTAGTCCGGGCACTTTTCGATGGCCACACGAGGTGTGGGAACATTCGCCGCCCGAAGGCTGAAAGGCCGTGCCGCAATCGCTCCTGCGGCGGCTGCCATCCATTGTCTGCGCGTGCAGTACATCTCTACCCCTCCAGTTCCAAACCGCCGTAGACTTCCAGTCGCGGCAAGTGCACTTCCATGCCATCCCTTCGCGGGATTAATTCGAGCGGCTGCGCCTGCTGGTTCGCCAGCGACCACAGCTTTGCCGTGCGCGCACGGCCCGCGATCCATGCCGTGGCCGGATCGTCGTGTTCGCCTCCGCCGTAGTTGATGAGGTGTTCCAGCCGGCGCTTGCCATCCGGCGAGACCGTCGCATAAGCGCCCAGCACGAAGCTGTTGAACAGCCGCACCTGGTCGTAGCGATGGCTCACCAGAATCTGCGCGTCCTGCGCCACCTCGTAGGGATCGTCGGGCTGCTGATTGGCCATGGCGATCCGGCCCTTCCCGAAGCCCCGTATCTGGTATCGCAAATACGGCTCCCCGGACACGGGCGTACCCGGCGCGGCGCCCCACTTTGGTCCAGTGATCAGCAGGCCGCCGCGCTCGACGAAATCGAGCAGGATCTGGCGGACCGCGGCCGAGGGCGGCTCGGTATCCGGATAAATCGCCGCGTGCAATCCGCGCAGCGACTCCGGGCGCAACCCCGTCTTCGTGACGATACTGTACGGCACATTCGTGCGCGCTGTCAGATTGAGCAGCTCGTGACTGAAGAACTCGTCGCCGCCGGCGAAGCTCGAAACCACCGCCAGTTCGGCATCCGCCGTCCAGTTGCCCCATTCGGCGTGGGCATCGAAGAAGCGCATCGCCGCGGTCATCCTCTGCCAGCCGCTTACGGCCTTAGGCGCGCGTGCAGCCAGTCCATCGGCCAGACTCTTATCCAGGGTCACGACCCACCGGCCGCCATGCGCGGCGGCATCGGCGATGGCGATCAGATGGCGGGCGAGCGGCAGAACCTCGTTGTCCTTGGGCGGATCGGCCGCCAGCCAAACGGTCTTGCCCGGCTTCTGTAAGCGTGTGAGACGCACCAGCCAACCGTTGGAATCGATCCACGGCGCGCCGGTCGGACCGCTCGACGCATCGCCTTCCCCGGGAGTCATGCGTATGCCCGGCCACTCCCCTTTCACCATTTCAACGCCGTCAGGAGGGCGGCTCAGGCCGGCGCAGACAAGACCCAGCTCGCGCGCGCGCGCCATCACGCCTTCAAAGCCAGCCGTAGCCGGGAAGACCAAGACACCCAGCGGTGTATCTTTGACCAGGCCCAGCACGCCAGGGTCCCGCCACGTGGCGGGCCAGCGCAGGGGCCAAACCGGATTCACAGGTCCATTATAGTTGAAAAAGGAGAGCTTACTCCGCGAGCGGAGCGATGCGGACGCTGCTGGCGGCCAACTTTCCGGTGCGATCCATGCCAAGTTCGTAAAGCACGCGGGTGCCGGGCTTCAAGGTGGTGGAGTCGCCTTCGGCGAGGCGCGAGACGTGGAAGAAAACATCGCGGCCGCCATCGTCCGGACGCAGAAAACCGAAGCCCTTGGCCTCAAAGTAAGTCACGATCGAGCCGCCTTGTTCGCGAGGGCCTTCGCTCGAACCGCCTTCCCCAGCGGACGACCCGCCGGGCCGGCTGCTTTTGTCTCCGACACCTTGTTTGATCAAGGCCAGATCCTCTTCGGATAGCTCCGCGGCGGGCGCGGTCTCCGTGGGCATCTTGAGATCGGGATTCTTCTTGCGGGCTTCTTCAAATAAACGTCTTTGTCGCGCGTTCAAATCGGAATTCCTTTTGCGCCCCTTCTATTGCACGGGCGCGGGTGCGGCCTTCGGTTTGCGGCTGCGGGAGGCGCGCTTCTCGGCGGGCGGCTGGCGGTCGCTTTTCTTCAACTGCCCCATCACCATCGGGGTCACGAACTTCTTCTCACCATGATCGTCAAATTTGATCACGATACGCTCGTCATTGCTCGAAAGCACAGTTCCCAAGCCAAACTTGTCGTGCTCTACCTGGGCGCCTTGGGAATAGTTGTTGGATGCCATTAGATTATGCTTAACTCCTTTTTTTCCTGGATCTTGGGCGGGATCGAGAGTCTGGTCCTGAAGGATGCGGACAGCAATTGCACACGCGTACTAGCATCATAACACTGGAACCCCTATGCCGGCAAGCGGTTGCGTTAACACGCTTGCACCCTCACCCCTCGCCCCCCAAAAAAGAGGACTCCCGGTCGAATGGCTCACTTCTGGACCACAGAACCGGCGGAAATGCGGTCGTTTTCAGCGGCGCTGCAGAATTTTCCGCCGGATCCGCGGACTGCGTGGCAACCGTCGGCTACAACAGGCTTCGCAGCGCGGTTCGGTTCGGCATTCTGTAGGCGACGACCAATAATCCAATGCCCGCGAACAGCGCGAGGGGTGAGAAGCTGAAGAGCGTCGGAATTGTCTCCAGAAGCATCAAAAGGCCACCGCAGACCACCGCGCGTTGCCGCAAACGAACGGTGCCCCAGACAGCTAGAGCTGCTGCGAGAAGGATGACGCCCTGCACCCCCGCTGCGGACAGTGCGGCCTGGCCCCTCGTGCGCGAATCGACGGTGTATGCTTTACACGTAGATTCTGCCGTTACTCTTGTAGGTGGACGACCTCCCCACCCAACGCACGGGTTGATCAGTTGCGCCCCACAATAAGCCATGGAGGCGATTGCCACCAATGAGATGGGCAGGGCGGCGAGCGTGGCCGCCCATATGCCTTTTCGCCACATGCTCCTTTGCTTCCTCGCGCTAAGGCCGACACTGCAGACCACGCCTTAGGCGTGCGCCGCCGGATTTTTGAAGTATAGGCCGGGACGGATTCCAATATGCCTACGAAATTGTAAAGAAGGAGTGCCTGTTGCGGCTGAGGAGAACATCCATATAGGAGAAGACTCCTTGTGGGGACGGACTTTTGGGTGTTCACACCTGCAAACTCTTGCAGGTTTTTCCCCAATGTTCTCAGGGCTTTTCCTGCCGTATTAGTACTGACAGTATTTACTGGAAGGGTCGTCTCACATTAATATTTCATTAAGATTATGCAGCCTAGCTACGTAAGTTTCGACAGCAACTACAATGGCGAGCACCATTTCCGCCGTCTGGTCGACCAGGTGCCTCTCATGGTATGGTCAGCAGGGTCGGATGGTCTTTGCACGTTCTTTAACCGCACTTGGCTGGAATTCCGCGGCCGGAGCATGGCCGAGGAACTAGGCAGCGGCTGGATCGAGGGGGTACACCCCGAGGACCGGCAAGCCCGCCTGGACGCGTATCAACGGGCGTTCGACGCCCGTCAGCCATTCCAGATGGACTACCGGTTGCAGCGTGCCGATGGTCAATACTTCTGGATTCGCGATACGGCCAAGGCGCAGTTCGACAGTGAAGGGCAATTCGTGGGCTACGTTGGTTCGTGTGTCGAGACCCAGCCGCCCGTGCGCCAGAGCGCCAGTCCGCTCACCGCGCGCGAAACGCAGGTGCTCACGCTGGTGGCCGACGGCAAGTCCACCAAGGAAATCGCGGCGTTGCTGAACATCAGCTACAAGACCGCCGATTCCCATCGTAGCCGGATTATGGAGAAATTAGGCATCCACGAGACGGCCAGCCTGGTGCGCTACGCCGTGCGCCAAGGCGTCGTGCCTGCCTGATTCGTTTTTCGACGCTATACTGCCGGTATGGCTAAATCCGGCGGCGACGATCCCCGGCTGGTCCGGTTCACGAAGATCTGTCTGGCTTTGCCGGATGCCAGTACCTTTCGTCAAGGACTGCATGCCGGCTTCCTGGTGCGCAAGAAGACCTTCGCGTATTTTTTGAACGACCACCACGGCGACGGCATCGTTGGCATCAGCTGCAAAGTCCTGCCGGGCGACAACACCGCGCTCATCGCCGCGCAGCCTGGCCGGTTCTATATGCCCGCATACGTCGGCTCCCGAGGCTGGGTCGGGCTGCGCCTGGATGGGGGCGCGATCGATTGGGAAGAGGTCACCGAGCTGGTCCACTGCAGCTACCGCCTGGTGGCGCCCAAAAAGCTGGCCGCGATGGTCCGGCCGCGCGAATAAACCTGAACAGTTTCGATCTCCCGCCAGTCTTAGCTGGTGGAAGAGATGATTGAGGTCACGCAAGCGATCGCGCTCGACGGGCCAAGC
>DATKNQ010000132.1:0-3459 GCA_035541265.1 Bryobacteraceae bacterium | reverse complement strand
CCGCCGGGACCGCCCCCGCAGGCGTTCGAATCCAGCATGGCGTTAAGCGCGAGCAACGATGTTCTGGTCGGGACCAAGGACGGACACAAGATGAAACTGTGGTTACTCGATCGGCAGTCGCGTTCTTGGGCGCCAGTCTCGCTTGCGGGCCCACCCCTCACCCAATGGGCCGTCCTTGGTTTCGACGGGGCGACAGTGGTGGCGGTGGATGGCCAAACACCATCCGGCACTAGACTCCACCGTTACACTATGTCTAAGGCGAAATGAGCATGCATTCGACTCTGGACCGTTTCCTGGCAAGCTGGCGGAGCACCAGGGTGGAACGAATCATCCGGCAAGTGCGCGCGTAGTTGGTTTTGCCGGCTCACTGCATGGCATTTGTGTAGGCCAATTGCGGGGCTCCCACAAGGGAGCAACTGCTGCCCCTGATTCGCGAAGCCTCGCGGGAGTCAGACCTCGCCGCCAAGAATAATGCCGCTCCTGAAGCGTGCGCCGCCCCTACATGACCTACGCGCGCATGTCACAGCGCGCTGTACAACCGTTTGTTCCAGGGTCACATTTCAGGGTCCCATCCGCGTCAAGCGGAGGGATCACACTCCGACGACACCGCCCAAACCGGCCCGTCGCCAATTCGGCCAAAATCGACTACAATGAGGTTGTCGTCCACTTGCAACTATGTTGCAATCACTCATCATCACCCTGCGGGAAGGCGCCGAAGCCGCGCTGGTCGTCGCCATCGCCATCGCCTATCTCCGCAAAGTCGGGCGCCAGGATCTGCTCTCGTCCGTCTATCATGCTTTCATAACCGCTGTAGTTGCTAGCGTTGGCTTCGCCCTGCTGCTTGCGAAACTGGGCCTCGGCGAGGACGCCTACGAAGGCTGGACGCTGCTCGCCAGCGCCGTTTTCGTCTTCACCCTGGTGCTCTGGATGAACCGCCACGCGCGCGGCATGAAAGGCGAAATTGAAACTCAGTTGCAACAACGGAGCGGGACCGGCAGCCGCTGGGGCATCTTTCTATTCGTCTTTCTGATGGTTTTCCGCGAGGGCGTCGAGACCGTCCTCATGCTGACCGCGGTCAAGTTCGATACCGACGGAGTGCTCAGTTTTGCTGGGGTTGCGATCGGTTTAGGCCTCGCCATCCTGTTCGGCGTCAGCTTCGTGCGCGGCACCATCCGCATCAATCTGCGCAATTTTTTCCGCATGACCAGCATCATCCTGATGGTCATCGTAGTGCAACTTGCTATCACCGGGCTGCACGAACTCTCCGAGAATCAGGTGTTGCCCAGCAGCCGCCAGGAGATGGCCCTGATTGGCCCGATCGTCAGCAACGAGGTCTTTTTCTTCGTCGCGATCCTGGCCCTGGCAGGCGCCATGCTCCTCATGGAATACCGCCGCCGGCGCACTCCCTCGCTCGAAGGGCTCGAGGGTGCGGCCCTGCGCAAAGCGCGCTGGACCGTCCAGCGCGAGCGCCTCTGGATGACGGCTTCCTGCCTTGCCACCGGCCTGTTTATCCTCAGCATCACCGCTGAATTCATCTACGCCAAATCCACCACGGAACTCTCCGCCGCCACGCCGGTCTCCATCGTCAATGGCAAGGTTAGCATCCCGGTCGCATCCGTCAACGACGGCAACCTGCACCGCTTCCTGATTGACGAAGACGGCGTCAGCGTGCGCTTCATCGTGATCCGCAAACCCGACCAATCGCTAGTAGCGGCTTTCGACGCCTGCGAGATTTGCGGCAACCAGGGCTACTATCAAAAAGGTCCGAACGTGATCTGCAAGAATTGTGCCTCCGCCATCTTCATACCGAGCATCGGCTCGCACGGCGGATGCAATCCCATTCCCATCGCCTCGCGAGTGGCAGGCGGCAACCTCGTGATCCCGGCCGCGAATCTGGCGCCCGGCCCGAAGCTGTTCCGCAATCCCAGCTAGCGACATGTTCTTCCGCTTCGTCAGCCAGTCGATCCGCCGCTCGCCGCGCCGCAAGGCGATGACCGTGGCCGCGGTGGCGATGGGCGCAGCGGTAGCCACTGCCATGCTCGGCGTGATGCTCGATATCGGCGACCGCGTGAATCGCGAGCTGCGCAGCCTGGGCGCGAACTTGATGGTCACGCCCAAAGCGCACTCGCTGCCCGTCGAGATCGGCGGCGTCGATTACCGCCCGGCCTCGAACGCGGACTTCATTCCCGAATCGCAAGTCACTAAAATTAAATCCACTTTCTGGCAGCTCAACATCACCGGCTTCGCGCCCTCGCTGCACGCCGCGGTTTCGCTCGGCGGCCGCGACGTGCCGGTCGAAGGCGTCTGGTTCCGGCGGCGATACCGCGGCGCGGACGGCGCCACGCAAGAAGCAGGCCTGCGCACGGTCAACGGCGCCTGGCAAATCGACGGCCGCTGGATCGACGATCGCGACCGCAACGATGCCGATCTCGACGCCATGGTGGGCGGAGCCGTGGCGCGCCGGCTGGGGCTGAAGCCCGGCGACACGCTGAAACTCTGCGGAACACCGTTTCATGTGGCGGGCATCGTATCAACAGGCGGCGACGAAGAGGATCGCATCTATGTCCGCCTCGAGGTCTTACAGAAACTGGTGAACCGGCCCGGTCAAGTCGATGCCGTCCAGGTGGGCGCGCTCACCAAACCCGAAGACGATTTTGCGCGCAAAGATCCCGCCAAGATGACGCCTAAGGAATACGACCGCTGGTATTGCACGCCGTACATCAGCTCGATCGCGCATCAGATTGAAGAAGCGCTGCCCATGGCCGTGGCGAAACCCATCTGGCGCGTCGCCGATAGCGAAGGAAAGGTGCTCGCCAAGATTCGCGGCCTGATGCTGCTCATCTCGCTCGCCGCGCTGGCCTCCGCCGGCCTGACGGTGTGGAGCGTCATGGCCACCACGGTATTGGAGCGCCGCGGCGAGATCGCCATCATGCAAGCCACCGGCGCGGGCAACGGCCTGCTAGCCGCGCTGTTCTCTGCCGAAGTGGCGCTCGAGGGCGCGGCCGGCGGACTGCTCGGGTCCTGGATCGGCTTGTTGATGGCGGGATGGGTCGGCCAATCCGTCTTCGGCACCTCGCTCGAAGTCCCGGCCATTCTCGGCCCCGTGGTGGTGGGCGCGGCGATCATCGCTTCGGTGGCCGGCGCCGCGCAACCCCTATGGCGCGCGCTGCGCCTGGAACCGGCCGTCACGCTGCGAGGAGGCGAGTGATGTTCTGGAGCTTCGTCCTGCGCGCCGTCCAGTTTCGCAAGCGCCGCCTGGTGCTGGCGTTTGCCGCGTTGGCAGTGGCGGCCACCCTGGCAACCGCGCTGTTCTCCGTTTACTCCGATATCGAACGCAAGATGCGCGCCCAATTTCGCGAGTACGGCGCGAACATGGTGATCGCACCCGCGGGTGGTTTGCAGACGGTGCCGCTCGATGCGGTCGCGTTCGCCGAGCAGCAGGGCGCAGTAGCCGCGCCG
>DATKNQ010000131.1:0-61259 GCA_035541265.1 Bryobacteraceae bacterium | reverse complement strand
ACGGCGCACCGGACGCCGAACGCGTCATCATGCTCATGGGTTCGGGCGCGGAAGTTGCCCAGGAAGCGGTCGACCATCTGAACGCTAGCGGTGAGAATGTCGGCATTCTGAAAGTCCACTTATACCGTCCGTTCTCGATCGAGCATTTCGTGGCCGCGCTGCCCGCGTCGGTGAAAACCATCGCGGTGCTCGAACGCACCAAAGAACCCGGCAGCTCGGGCGAGCCGATGTACCTCGACGTGGTGGCCGCGCTCAGCGAAGCCATGGTCGCCGGCAAGCGCGTCATCGGCGGACGCTACGGCCTTTCGTCCAAGGAATTCACGCCGGCCATGGTCAAGGGCGTCTTCGACGAAATGTCGAAGCCGAAACCCAAAAATCATTTCACAGTCGGCATCGTAGACGATGTCAGCAACACCAGCATCGATTACGATCCCAAGTTTTCGAGCGAAGTCCCCGGCACCGTGCGCGCGCTGTTCTACGGCTTGGGCGCGGATGGCACCGTGGGCGCGAACAAGAATTCCATCAAGATTATCGGCGAGGAAACCGAAAACTACGCGCAAGGCTACTTCGTTTACGATTCGAAGAAATCCGGCGCCACCACGGTTTCGCACCTGCGCTTCGGCCCGAAACCGCTGCATTCGAGTTACCTCATCACCACGGCGAGTTTCGTGGCCTGCCATCAATTCTCGTTCCTGGAACGGATCGACGTACTGAAGCATGCCGCGCCGGGTGCCACCTTCCTGCTGAACAGCCCGTTCGGTCCGGACGAGGTTTGGGATCAACTGCCGCTCACCGTGCAGCGCCAGATCATCGCCAAGAAGCTGCGCTTCTTCGTGATTGACGGCTACCAGGTCGCCAAGGACACCGGCATGGGCGGCCGCGTCAACACCATCATGCAGACCTGCTTCTTCGCCATTAGCGGCGTACTGCCGCGCGAGGAAGCCATCGCCGGCATCAAACACGCCATCGAGAAGACCTACGGCAAACGCGGCGAAGCGGTGGTGCGCAAGAACTTCGCCGCCGTGGACGAAGCCCTCAGCCATCTTTCGGAAGTGAAGGTTCCAGCCGCAGCTACGGCGAGCTTCGATCTGCGTCCGCCGGTGCCCGCCAATGCTCCCGATTTCGTGCAGAAGTTCACCGCGCGCATCATCGCCGGCGAGGGCGACGATCTGCCGGTCAGCGCCATGCCGCTCGACGGCACCTTCCCCACCGCCACCACGCAATGGGAAAAGCGCAACATCGCGCTCGAGATTCCGGTATGGGATGAGGAGCTTTGCATCCAGTGCGGCAAGTGCGTGCTGGTTTGCCCGCATGCCGTGATTCGCGCCAAAGTCTACGAGCCGGAACAAGCCGCCGGCGCGCCGCCGACCTTTAAATCCGTCCCGGCCCGCTGGAAAGATTTCAAGAGTATGAAGTACACGCTGCAGGTCGCGCCGGAAGATTGCACCGGCTGCGCGCTGTGCGTGGCAGTCTGCCCGGCCAAGAGCAAGAGCGAAGTGAAGCACAAGGCCATCAACATGGAGCCGCAAGCTCCGCTGCGCGAGCCGGAAGCCGCCAATTGGGATTTCTTCCTGCAGCTTCCCGAAATCGACCGCGGGCTGCTGACGCAGAGCCTGGTGAAGGACAGCCAGTTGCTGCAACCGCTGTTCGAGTTCTCGGGCGCCTGTTCCGGATGCGGCGAGACGCCTTACGTCAAGCTGATGAGCCAGCTCTTCGGCGACCGTACCGTGATCGCCAATGCCACTGGCTGCTCTTCAATTTACGGCGGCAATCTGCCCACCACGCCTTACACCGTGAATAGCCAGGGTCTCGGCCCGGCCTGGTCGAATTCGCTGTTTGAAGACAACGCCGAATTCGGACTCGGCATGCGCCTGGCCATCGACAAGCAGAATGAATACGCTCGCGAACTGGTCGCGCGCCTGGCTTCGGTGATCGGCGACGAACTGGCGCAGGCTCTGCTGAACGCCGATCAAACGACCGAACCGGGCATCTTCGAACAGCGCGCCCGCGTCAAACAGCTCAAACAGAAGCTCGCAGGACTGCGCACCGCGGAAGGCCGCGACCTGCTGAGCCTGGCCGACGCGCTCGTCAAGAAGAGCGTCTGGATCCTGGGCGGCGACGGCTGGGCGTACGACATCGGCTACGGCGGCCTCGATCACGTGCTGGCCTCCAACCGCAACGTGAACGTGTTGGTGCTCGACACCGAAGTCTACTCGAACACCGGCGGCCAGATGTCCAAGTCCACGCCGCGCGGCGCGGTCGCCAAATTCGCCGCGGGCGGCAAACCGGGCGCCAAGAAAGATCTCGCCATGATGGCCATGAATTATGGCACCGCTTACGTGGCCAAAGTAGCCATGGGCGGCAGCGACAGCCACACCATCAAAGCCTTCATCGAGGCGGAGTCCTACGACGGCCCGTCCATCATCATCGCTTACAGCCATTGCATTGCACACGGCTATGACATGGTCCATGGCCTGGATCAGCAGAAGCTGGCCGTGCAGACCGGATACTGGCCGCTGTTCCGGTACGATCCGCGCTTGTCCGCCCAGGGCAAGAATCCGTTCCAGCTCGATTCGCGGCCGCCCAGCGTCAAGCTGAAGGATTACGTTTATAACGAAACGCGCTACACCATGCTGGCCAAGAGCAATCCCGAGGAGGCCCACCACTTACTCGGTCTGGCCCAGCAGGACGTGCTCAATCGCTGGAAAATTTACGAAAACATGGTCAACATGCCAACCGCTCAGGAGGCCAAGTAATGCTCGACCTTTCGCAAACTATCGACCTTTCCACAAGCTATCTGGGACTGAAGCTGAAGAATCCGCTGGTGGCCTCGTCCTCGCCTATGTGCGAGGACGTTGGTAACATCCGGCGCATGGAAGACGCGGGCGCCGCTGCCGTGGTGCTGCCTTCGTTGTTTGAAGAGCAGATCACGCTGGAGAGCACCGAACTGGACCGTTATATCAATGCCGCGGAAAACATCGGGCCGGAAGGCTTGACGCACTTTCCGGAGATGCTCGGTTATAACCGCGGTCCGGATGGCTATCTGAAGCACATCCGCAACGTGAAGGAAGCGGTCCGCATCCCGGTCATCGCCAGCCTGAACGGAACGTCGGTCGGCGGCTGGCTGCGCTATGCGCGCGAGATGGAGCAGGCCGGCGCCGATGCCCTGGAACTGAATATTTACTACATCCCGGTCGATCCCAATTTCACGGGCGAACAAGTCGAGAGTAAGTATGTCGACTTAGTGCGCGAGGTGAAATCCGCGGTGCACATTCCCGTGGCGATAAAGCTCGGCCCGTACTTCAGTTCGCTAGTGAACATGGCGAAGCGCCTGGAAGCAGCCGGCGCGGATGGCTTAGTGCTGTTCAACCGCTTTTACCAGCCGGATTTCGACCTGGAAGCTCTGGAAGTCGTACCCAACCTGATCCTGAGTAATCAGTACGAGTTACTGCTGCGCCTGAACTGGATCGCGGTGCTCTACGGCAACATCAAGCCGGACCTCGCGCTAACCGGCGGGGTCCACGCCGCGACTGACGTGGTGAAAGCCATGATGGCCGGCGCCAAAGTCGCCATGATGACTTCGGCTCTCCTCAAGAAGGGCATTAGTTATCTCGACACGCTGCTCACCGAGTTACTCATCTGGCTGGGCGATCACGAATACGATTCCATTCGCCAGATGCAGGGCAGCATGAGCCGCAACGCCGTGCCGCAGCCACAGGCCTTTGAGCGCGCCAATTACATGAAGGTGCTGAGCTCGTACGCCATGCGGTAAATCGATATCCTGGTGGGCGCTGCTTCTTTGGTCGCATCGACGGTCACCTCGACGAGCAAGGCAATTACCGAACCAATGACCGCAGCGCCCCCCCAACGCCACGCAACCTCCCGCTGATCCTATCGAGCCGGTGGGCGACCTTCGCGCCTGGTCTTGCACCCTCATCTGTAACAGACGACCTTCCAGTCCACAGAAATGGCCAAGCTGGGAACATGGAGAACCTGTCGCGAAAGGCAGCTGCACAATGACCTGTCGTGAGCCGTTGTCTGAGTTACCCCAAGGCAGAAGGCCCGGCCAACATTCGGTAACAGTCTCGTTAACTGTTCAATAGATGCCTACACCAATCGCAACCCGAGCCCGCCTTGGCACATAGGCGTGGCGTCTGAGGATGGAACGAACGTCTTCCTGAAGAACGTCGAATCGCCGGGCCGTTTCGCTACGGCGCCACCGTCGGGGTAAGATAGCCCGTAGGTCGAGACGGCGCCGGCCGGGCCGGTTACTCGGAGGCCGCGCTCGTCAGCCTAGCACAGGACACTCCGGAATTCGGGAGGCCGTTAATGAGGTCGAATACGAAGCAAACTGTACTTGCGCTGGCCGTTGCGTCAGGCTCCTACCTCTGCTTGCCCAAACCGAACAAGAAATGCGAGACTCCGGCCTGACCTTCACGATTCGGAACATAAGTCTTGAGCCCGACGCGCGGCGACTTGTCCTACACGCGACGCTGGAGAACTGGACAAGAAAGGGCTGGCATATCCGCTCGGCCACTATCGCGATAAACGCTACGTGCGAAAAAGGGACCGCGGACGTTAGGCTTCGGTGTCCATTTTACAAACCCGGACATAGATGTCGCGACAGCCAGCGTAATGGGTGTCGACGAGGCTGGAATCAGGCCGGGCCGAAATGATATCCTGGAGTCGGCCCGCGCCGACGTATCGTGCAAGTACGAGTCTCTTGGCTCCGTGAAGTTCAAGGGGCTCCATCCGGTGGACGACGCGACACAGCAGGAGTTGGACTCACGCCGAAGTCAGAGCGGGCCTGGGATGCGTTTAGTGCAGCCTCTAAGAGGTTCGATGAGCTTCTAAGAGAGGACGCGGACAACTACCGGGCATCCTGCCATTCCCTCTACGCCGCAACCGCGGACAGGAAAGTTTCAGACCTGAGTGTAAGAGAGGCACAGCAAATACAAGCGTGCCAAAAGCTTGGCTACTATAAATAGCAGAACGCGCATGCCGAAAATCCGAAAAAGGAGCTCAACCAGTGACACGACGATCAAAATACTACGTTGCGGCAGAGTCCTGGACAAGACGGCCCGCCTGGGCCTTCGAGATCCCTCTCCGTGCGCTTCATGCCAAATCCGAAATTCTACTTCGCTGCGAAACGGGACCAGACTCCGGGGCCTACACAGAGGTCAAGGTGCCAGCTGCATTTCTGGAAACAAACCCCGGTGAACTTTGGATACGAGAAGATAGAAAAACGATCAGCCTGTTCCTTTCGGCCGAACCGCAAGATCGGTTCACGGACAAGAGGGGAAAGGCCGAGGTCTCGTTCGCTCAGTTCGCTACCTAATAGTCACAGGACAGAAGGAACTGGCCGCGCTTCGGCTGGAAGCAGATCAGCCAAGAGACGGAACAAGGCGCGCATGGCGGTCTTTGGACATGGGCGTAGGCCTCCATCCGCGGCCCTTCAATTCTCCGCAGATGGCAAAAGGGTCGCCTGCACACTGTTAGGCATCTGCGTTGCGCGCGCGGAGCGGGATTTGCGAGAGTGATAGGACCGCTGGGCGGCTCGTTCCTCCCCGGTGCACTTTAGGCACACCCGAAGGTGCGGAGCCGCGCCCCGATCGCTCCCACCGAGGAATCGGCACGACCATAGTAGCTATCGACCGTGAGAACGATAGCGGGCCCTCACTCACCTGCATCACGCCGAACGCGCTAGAGACTTCCTTGATAGTTCCGACGTGCGCTACCAGCCACTGGCCGGGCCACCTTCAGCGCAGCATGCGGAAATGCTTGTTCCACGGCAGGAGTCAGGCAGCCCCCCTGAGCCAAGGCCGCATGGCTCTTGGCCATCGCCGCACCGCAGCGGCAATATACCCGGTCAATCGCTGGAAACGCTCAGCGAATTTCGTTCAACCGGAGCACCCTGGCACTCCCACCAGCCAGTTCCAGCACGCTCGCCGACGCCGGCTCAATCTCGATGCGACCGTACAAATCGAGCGGCATCCCCAGATAATGCAGCAGGGCCGCGCGGATCACATCGCTGTGGCTGAACACCGCCACCACCGGTCCGGCATGGGCCGCCCGGATGCGCTCCAGTTCCGCCACCATGCGCGCCTGCGTCTCCAGCATCATCTCGCCGCCGGGCGCGCGCGCGCTGCCGCGATGCAGGTTGAAATGATGCCAGGCCGGGTCGCAGTCCAATTCTTTCATCGTGCGGCCGGTGAATTCACCGAAGTCGATCTCCCGGAGGCCGTCTCGCAGCTCGACCGGCAGCCCCAGACTCGCAGCCAAAGGCGCGGCCGTCTCGCGCGCCCGTTCGAGCGGGCTGCTATAGATTGCCCCTATCCCCGCTCCGGCCAAACGTGCGGGAAGCTCCTGCGCTTGCCGCCTGCCCAGTTCGCTAAGTGATACGCCGGGCAGCCATCCGGCGATAGCCCGCCCGATGTAATCGTGGTGCGCGTGGCGTATCAGCAGCAGGCGCAATCAGGCTTCTTTCTTCTTCAGCAAGTGATCGTTGTCCGCGATGAACACCTTGATCTGTTCCGCCGCCGAAAGCAGTTTTTCCCACTGCTCCTTGTACAGTGTGACTGGGAAACGCCCCAGCCCATACACGGACACGGCGCCCTTCTCGCTCACCTTGATGGAAATCTGCCCGCGCACGGGCTTCTTCAGCGCTTCATTTTCAGCGCGCAAACGCTCCAGCTCAGCCTTCAGGTCTTCGTCTGCCATAAATGCCAGCATAGCGTCTTTCACTTCATTTTCTGCCCCCATTTTTCCGAAACCTTTACAAATCCGGCACACCTCGGCCCGGCCGCCCTGCGTATGTTGGAAGCATGCCCGCAGCGGATATCTCCCGACGCAAGTTCTACACCGCCGCGATCTACGGCCTGTGGAGTATCATCGCGGCGGCACTGGCAATTCCGGCGGCCGTCTACTTACTGCTTCCGCCGCGGCTCCGCAAGCCGCCCGGCTGGGTCGAGGCTGGAGATTTCTCCGCTCTGGAACCGCACGTCCCGATAGAGATGGTCTTCCGCCAGAATCGCGTGGATGGCTGGAAGGTCCTGAGCGAGAGGACCGGCGCCTGGGTCGTCAGGCTTTCCGCCTCCGAAATTGTGGCCTACGGACCGCAATGCACGCACCTCGGGTGCGCCTATCACTGGGATGAGAATCGCAACTACTTCCTGTGCCCTTGCCACAACTCGGTCTTTGGTCTCGATGGCGCCGTCGTCTCCGGACCCGCGCCGCGCCCGCTCGACCGCTACGAAACCAAGGTTGAGAAAGGCAAGCTGCTGCTCGGTCCGCTGCACCACTCAAAGGCCGCATCATGAGCTGGCTCGATCATCGCACGGGTATCGAGACGGCCGTACGGAACTTCTTTTACGAAGAGATCCCGGCGTCCAGCGGCTGGCATCAGGTGTTCGGCAGCATCGCGGGTTTCCTGTTCCTGGTCCAGGCTTTCACCGGCGCGCTGCTGGCATTCAACTATGCGCCTACGCCGGGCGACGCTTATAACAGCCTCCGCTATATCCTGACGGAAGTCACCGGCGGCCACCTGATTCGCGGCCTGCATCATTGGGGCGCCAGCATGTTGATTGTGGTGGTCGTGCTCCACATGACGCAGGTCTTCCTTTACGGCGCGTACAAGAAGCCGCGCGAAGCCACCTGGATGGCCGGCGTCATCCTGTTGCTGTTGACGATGGCCTTTGGACTGACCGGCTACCTGCTGCCGTGGGACAACCGCGCCTATTGGGGTAGCATCGTAGCCACGCAAATCGCCGCCCGCGTGCCGCTCGCCGGTCCGTACCTGAGCCGCCTGCTCGGTGGCGAAGGCGCTATCGGCGTGGTGACTTTCGCCCGCTTCTATGGACTGCACGTCCTGTTGTTGCCGCCTGCCACGGGAATCCTCATCGCCACCCACATCTACCTGGTGCGCAAGCACGGCGTCGCGCCCGAACCCGGCGACGAATTGCAGCCGAAGAAGAAGTTCTATCCGCAACAGGCGTTCAAAGACACCGTCGCGATCTTCGCCGCTTTCGTCATCCTGTTCGTGATGGCGGTCGCGGTGCGCGTGCCGCTCGAAAGATTGGCCGATCCCACCGATACCGCCTATATTCCGCGGCCCGATTGGTATTTCCTGTTTCTGTTTCAAACCCTCAAGTTCTTCGATGGCCCGCTCGAGGTGATCGGCACCGTGGTGCTGCCGGGACTCGCGATTCTCACGCTGTTCCTGGTGCCGTTCATCGATCGCGGCCGCCTGATGCGCGTCACTCGCCGTTTCACAGCCCTTGGTGTCGTGGCGCTGGCGCTGCTCGGATGGAGCGGATTGACTGTCACCGCCGTGGCCACCACTCCCAAGCCTGATAACACGGCTGCCATCGACTATGGCGCGCCCACCGACTGGATCGGCCTTTCGCCCCAGGAACTCGCTGGCATCGGCTACTTTCGCAAAGAAAACTGCGCCAGTTGCCATACCCTCGGATCGGGCAAGCCGCGCATCGGCCCTGATCTGGCTAATCTTCCAATCAAGAAATCCGCCGCCTGGATGATCGATCATTTCAAGCATCCCGCCGCCATGGTGCCGGGCACCTCGATGCCGCCGATCCTGCTCAGCGATGCGCAACTGGATACGCTTGCCGCCTTCCTGCTGAAGCTCACGCCCCAGAATGCCGCGGCGCTCGCGAGCGCGCCGGACTTCGCGGTGAATGGCGCCCTGGTGTACCAGTCCAGAAGTTGCGGAAGCTGCCATCAGGTGAACGGTATGGGGATGACTGTCGGCCCTCCCCTGAACGGCCTCGCGCACCGGCACACCCGGGAATGGGTGATCAAGCACTTCGCCAACCCGCAAGCGTTATCGCCGGGCAGCATCATGCCACTCTATCGATTCTCGCCGCACGAAATGGACGCGCTGCTCGGGTACCTGTTCACCCTCCAGGACTGATCCCTCTAGCCGGCCCAACATTTGAAGCCGCGCCAGGCGCGGTCACCATTCAAATCGATCATCCCGCAACCTGTCCAGCTCCGCTTCTTGCTGCTTTGCGCTCTCGACCCTCTTCTGCACTTGCGCTTTCTCTTGAGCGACGGCCTCGTCCAGGGCGGGGTATGCACCAAGCTGATCGAGGAGCGCCGAATTGGTTTCCACAAAAGCGGCGTGTGAACCGAATCCGGAGCCCCCGTCCCCGAATTGGGCGACGAACTGGTGGAGCACGGCCGCTGGGTCCGGCGCCCTCTCCAGGAAGCGAAGCGCGATAGATGTCCATCGCGGGGGATCGTCGTTGTTCGTCCGCTGCGAAATAGTAATGATCCGGGCCATAGCGGGATATCTCATGTGCGGCTCTTGGTCGCACCACTGGAGCAGCTGTTCCGGCGGCACCATATCGAGGGGTCGCTTTCGGATGCTGCAGTTGTCTAGGATTCTGATACCGAGTTCCAAATCCCTAGCGTCGCCGCCGCACAACCCGTCAAGCGTGGCGGCCGGCTGGGCCGTAAGCAAGGCGCAAACAAGGTCGTCGTAAGAGGAAGCGGATGTCTCGTACCTTGATGCGGCGAGCCTGAGTTTGTGGCAAATCTCCACCGTGAGGGCGGCCCCGTCCGGCTCATACCGCGCGAGGGATCGCAGGCAAACAACGACAGGACGGAAATCGGGTCTCATGGTCGGGAGAGAATGGGCGGCTTATCATCGGAATCCCACAACGGCGCCACTTCGCCGTATCACGCGCAAGCCGCTGATTGGACCAGGCGGACAGTCGATCTACACGGATAGGAACGAGAAACGCCCCAGGTTCTTTCGCCTCAGTTATCAGATTTTGTCCCCAGCTTCCCGCAAATGGCAGGCTCGCCTTGGGAAAAGCCGCTCCAGTGCGCCAACCTGGCGACAGAGCATGCGCTGCTGCGAACCCGGCCGAGTGCGAAGAGAAATGCGCTGATGATTTCGGGAGATTGTTCGTGATTTCGGGGACACCGGGCGAAGCGCTCCCGCGAAGCTCGCACGCTACTCGTGGCGGTTCACACCGCAACGGCCTTAATTCACATTAACGTCGCGTGTTCGATGCAGCACAGCCCCGCCACGATGAGTCGCGTCCGCCTCATCCGGCATCACCTGGCGCGGTGCGCCAGTTCCAGCGCCACCGTGCGCACCTCCACATCCCGGTCGCGGAGAATATGCATCACGTTGCCGGACCCGTCCACCACCACGCTCGCGCCGCCGTAGGTCTGGCCTTTCCAGGGACCGTGGGTCATCTCGCCGATTACATCCGTGCCGACTACCGGACATTTCCATTGGGTGGCGCGTTTCACCACCAGCAGTTCCAGTTCTTTGGCGTGTTGCGGCCATTCCGATACCGGCGCCGCCCATCCGTACGGCACCAGCATGAGATCGGGCGTCAGTTGTGCGATGCGGCTGGCCACCTGGTCGCCGAAGGTATCGGCGCAGATAACCAGCCCAATCCGTCCGAATTGCGTGTCCACCGTCCCGATATCTTCCGCGCGGCCCTCGGCGTAGGGTGGATCCATCAGCCAGGCCAGTACGTTGAGCTTGCGGTGTTTCCACAGTAGCTTGCCGGTCTTGTCCACCAGTATGGCGGAGTCATACAGTTTGGCGCCGTCTTTCTCGTCGAGGCCGATTGAGATCATTACGCCGTATTTCACCGCCAGCGCCCCAATGCGGTCGCTGTCGGCGCCGGGAATCGGCGCGGCCAGGCGGTGCGCATCGGGATTCTCCCAACCCAGAATCGAAGATTCGGGAAAGGCCGCGATGTCCGCCCGCGCGTCGCGCGCCTGCTCCAGCGCATACTCCACGCGCCGAAAGTTGCCTTCGCGATCGCCGTCGATCACCAGGATCTGGCAAACTGCCACGCGCACGATTCGCGAATCAGCTCGCAGAGTTCCCATGAGCGCCATCAATATCACCGCCAGTTTCACGTATATCATTCGATTGTACCCGTGAAATCTGTCGATGATTTCGGAAGATTGTTGGTGTTTTCGGGGACACCGTGCGAAGCGCTTCCGCGCATTGCGCACGCCGCCCGCGGAAGATGATTCTTAGGGCGCATAATCATCAGTTCAAAACTCGTTGCAACATGCGTGAAAGGCCCATCTGGGGGAGCTGCCAGCAGCTTCAACCTCGCTCCGGGGGGACCCAAAGCGCTCTCTATAACGACACTCGGCGCCAATGTTCTCTAGCGCATTGTTTGAGCGGACATTTCGCGCGATTTGCGATCCCCTCTTATGTCCTATTGGACCCTAGGGCGTCACTACGCCAATGCGATCGCCATTTGGTCCGTACGCGACGCCCCGCCGCCTGCGCGCTAGCGCGTGGCAGGCTCGCGTTCCATTTACCGCTAGCATGCCGCCTCGCGACCATTGGAGCCGGCAGCGTGTTACAACGGTTGCAATCAATGGCTGAGAATTCCCGGCCGGCGCGGCACGGCTGGCACGTGCCCGTGCTGGCTTTATTTGTAATCCTGAGTGCCGCCGGGGCCGACCGGCGCGTCTCATTTGATAACCACTGGAAGTTCTTCAAAGGCCAAGCCGCGGGCGCCGAGCAGCTCGCGTACGAGGACGCAACCTGGCGCAAGCTCAACTTGCCGCACGACTGGGCTATCGAAGGTCCGTTCGATCGCCATTACAACGGGTCGACCGGCAGGCTGCCGATCTTCGGCGTGGGGTGGTACCGCAAGATTTTTGCGGTGCCCGCCGGCGGCCTAGACCTATACTACTCGCTTGAGTTCGACGGGGCCATGGCCAATTCCACCGTCTGGGTGAGCGGCCATGAAGCAGGCGGCCGGCCGTACGGCTATAGCAGCTTCGAAGTGGATTTGACGCCCTATCTCCAGTTTGGCGGAGATAACTTAGTCGCTGTGCGGCTCGCGCCAGAGCCGGCGTCTTCACGCTGGTATCCCGGCGCCGGCATCTACCGCAATGTGTGGCTGGTCGTGACCGGACCGGTGCACGTGGCGCACTGGGGCACTTACGTCACGACGCCCGTGGTGTCGGAGGCGAGCGCCACAATCGCGGTGCGCACCGAAGTCCGGAACCGTAAGCCAGAAGCGGCGCCCGTGACCATCGAAACGGCAATTCTGGACGCCGAGGGCACGCGGGTGGCTCGGCATGCGGCAGATGCGACGATTGCCGCCAGGGGATCGGGCACGGTCAGTGCGGAGATGCAGGTTGATAAGCCGCGGCGCTGGAGTGTGGAGGAGCCTTATCTTTACCAGGCAGTGACCACGTTGAGAAACGGTGACACGGTATTGGACCGGGTGGTCACTCCGTTCGGGATTCGCACGCTCGAATTCAGCCCGGATAAGGGCCTGCTACTGAACGGGCGCGTCGTCAAACTCAAAGGCGTGTGTGACCATCATGACTTGGGCGCGCTGGGCGCAGCGGTGAACCGCCGCGCTATCGAGAGACAGTTGGAGATCCTGAGGGCCATGGGTGCGAACGCCATCCGCACGAGTCACAACCCGCCCGCGCCTGAGCTGCTCGAAGCGTGCGACCGCATGGGGTTGCTGGTGATCGAGGAATCGTACGATATGTGGCACATTCCGAAGGTGCCCAATGGCTACGCGAAATATTTCGACCAGTGGGGCGAGCGGGACCTGCGCGACATGATCCGCCGCGACCGCAACCACCCGAGCGTGATCCTGTGGAGCATCGGCAACGAGGTTCCGGAGCAGGGCAAGAGGGATGGCTGGAAGACAGCGAAGCGGCTGGCCGCGATCGCGCATGAGGAAGACCCATCGCGCAAAACGACTGCCGCTTTCGATGACTGGAAGGAAGCGATCGCCAACGGCCTGGCGGACCAGGTGGATGTGCCGGGGTTCAATTACAAGGCTATGTACTACGAGCAGATCCTGAGGGAGCATCCCAGGTGGGTGATATACGGCTCAGAGACTGCCGGGTGTGCGAGTTCGCGCGGCTTCTATCAGTTCCCGGCGGAGGCTCACGACCGGGACGCGTCCTTTCAGGTGACGAGCTACGATGTCATCGCGCCGCCTTGGGCTTATTGCCCGGATGTAGAGTTCGAGTATCAGGAGCGTGTGCCGAACGTGCTCGGCGGGTTCGTGTGGAGCGGGTTCGATTACCTGGGCGAGCCATGGCCCTACGACCATGCGAAAGACTGGCCCGCGCGTAGTTCTTATTTTGGCATTGTAGACCTGGCCGGTTTTCCGAAGGACCGCTATTACCTTTACCAGAGCCAGTGGGCAACCGCGCCGATGCTGCACATTCTGCCGCACTGGAATTGGGCGGGAATGGAGGGCCGGCCGATTCCGGTAATGGCTTACACCAACGCCGAAGAAGTAGAGCTGTGGCTCAATGGAAAGTCACTGGGGAGGCGCAGGCGCGGCGTAGATACAGTGGAGATTCCGGTTGGACTGAACGTGAGTAAGACCCGGAAGTTCACCAGTAAATACCGGCTGGAGTGGGACGTGCCGTATAAATCGGGCACGTTGCGGGCGGTGGCTTACACAGCCAACCAGCAGGTGGCCGTGGAAGAATTGCGCACGGCGGGAGCGCCGGCTAAAGTGCGGTTGATTCCGGATCGGGCGGTCATTAAGGCCGATGGCAACGATCTGTCATTCATTACTGTCCGGATCGAGGATCAGAGTGGGAATCTTTGTCCGCTGGCTGGGAACCAGGTGCGGTTCCAGGTGACCGGTGCGGGCGAGATTGCGGCGGTGGATAACGGCGATGCCGCATCTGCTGAGCCATTCCAGTCAGATCACCGGAAGGTTTTTAATGGACTGGCCTTGGTGATGGTGCGATCGCGCGCCGGGCAGACGGGAAGCATTCAGGTGACAGCGAGCGTGGACGGGTTACAGGCAGGCGCGGCAGTATTGAATGCGCGCTAACGGCCGGCTGCACTAGTTCTTTGTCATGGCCGGAACCGAGACTTGGAGCGATACTCACCACTTCGCGATTGAGTCGTTTGCTGACTCCAACCGGCATCGCACGTTGAGCTGCTGCCCGAGGCGGTTCAGGTAGCGGGCTTCGGCGGCCAACTCGGAGTCGCTTTTGCGGGCGCGCCCCTTTTTGGGATTGCAGTTGGTGTTGATCCACGCGGAGTGGAGATCACGGGCGGCGTCGGCTTTCGCCAGGATTTGGGCGATGCTGCGCTCGGCCGCTTCAGCTTCGTGAAATGTGCCGCCCTGGGTAGACCACCGGGACGGCGAAATCGCACTGCCGCACCAGATCGGCTGTGCGTCCACGCAGTTCCGGTATGCGCTTTGCACCGCGCGAGCGTGAAAAACAGAGGCTGATCGATGCCGCGATCGACCGTGTGGCGTGGGCGCGGCTGCTGAGTCTGCGCGTGTTCGAGTTCTCCGGCGCGTTGATTACGGGCTGGCTCAGGATGTGTTCAATGACAGTTGCGGACGGCTTCGCGTGATCTGTGGGACGATAGCCGCGCCCGCGCGGAGATCGAAATGCGTACAGCAAGTACGGGGAACGAGACGGGCCGGGCGATCTTTGAGACGGGCGCGTGCGATGCGTGGCAAGCCTCCGATCCAATGCCCGATCCATACACCCCCTTCCGGAACGTCATACCCGCGCTTTCCGCTTCTTCAACCAAGTCGCCATCCGCATTGCCAGTACCAAAACGCCATCCAATCTCCATAGCCCAGCCTCCGCCGCAAACGCCAGCGGCTTCCTTCAAGTCTCCTTATCGAAAACGCCTCGGCACCCACACCGCGGTTTCATACCAGCTTTCGCCTGCCGAGCCGTTGCCGATCAAGGCTAGTGACTACGCATCCAAGTGACTTTCCGGAAGAGGACTGCTGGCTCGCGTCCTGCGAGATGCAACGCTCGGATGCCCCGCTATCCTGCCGTAATCCGGAATCCTCAAGCGGCTGGGACCGCAAGTCGCTTGTACATGTAGCCGAACTCGGCCTTCACACAGCTTCCCGCCTCTTGTTAGACTTCGGCCATGCCTTCTCGCATGCAGCGCCCGAAACTCGATAAGTCCACCAGCCCATTTCGTCGCGCTCTCCAGTATGCGCGCTACGACTGGACCCGCGAGATGCCCCGGTCCAAACGGGTCATCTGCTGGGCCGGTTATCTGATGCAGGGATACGCCGTCTATTGCATTTTTGTGCGCTCCCTGGTGTGGCCGGTGATATGGCCGCATGGAATTCTTCTTTACGTGAGCGTGTGGCTGATTTACGTTCTCGGCTCCGCGTTGGTGAACGGGATGCTGACTTCGGAGTTTGTCCGCAAGACCCAACTCGAAGCCGACCAGATTGCCGCGCGACAGATCCAGCAGACCCTTCAACCCGGAAAACTGGACGAGTTGCCGGGCTACGAACTGGAGACGTTCTATAAGCCCTTCCGTGAGGTGGGTGGCGACTACTTTGACGTCATTGAACTCGCGGGCAAGCGGACGCTCTTCGCGGTAGCGGATGTGTCCGGCAAAGGGATGCCGGCGGCGCTGCTGGCGGCGAACATACAGGCTCTGGCGAGAAGCGCCACGAATTTTGAGGCGGATCCCCTGGCGTTGGCTCGGCAGATTAACCGTCACCTGAGCCGTTATACCCCAAGCGACCGCTTTGCGACGGCAGTGTTCATCGTACTGAGTCGCGATTCGGGAGAATTGACGTACGTGAACGCCGGCCACAACGCCCCGATTGTTTTCGGTTCCGGATCTGCGATAGCCCTGGAAGCTACTGGCATGCCGCTGGGACTATTTTCGCAAGCGGCATATGAAGCTCGTACAACTCTCCTTCCTCCTGGTGGAGCCCTCCTGGTTTTCACGGATGGACTCACGGATTCGATTCCCGGAGAGAATGCCGAAAACCGTTTATGCGATGCTTTGGCCGACAGTTCAGGCAGAACGATGTCTATTCTGAAATCGCTGGTAGACCCAGAGTTCAACGAGGATGATGTCACCATCCTGCTGGTGAAACGTAGTGCAGATGCAGCTTGCTGACTACCGGCCGATTCCCGCGCCGGGCATCCTAATCGCCAAACGGGTTCTGGGGCGTAGCAGCGTCGCGTGGACGAGAAACGTTAGGCGCTTATCGGAAGGGCGTCGGCGGGCCAGTCGTGATTGGAACCGGCCGGCTGATCGCCGGCGACCTTTCGATAAGCCCATTTGGCGGAAGCGGCTGGCGGTTGCGGCCGACGCGGGCCTATGGGTTTTGAATCGTCCCTGGGGCTTGAGGATGGGTTGATTTATTGTTAGTTGCGGGGTTGGCGTGGGGAATTGCCCGGCTCAGTGGTGGAAAACTGGGGTCCGTGGGCGCACTGCGGGGATGCCAAACGGCCGCGCGGAAGCGGTTTGGTCAAGGTGGGCACACTTCCTGGCAAGCGCGCTCGCAGGCACGGTAGCGTTGCCGGATGTGGACGCGTGTCAGGACGTATCCAGGGAAACATTTTGGCCTATGGATTCACGTCGGATTTGGTCAGCAGTGAGCCTTTCGACAACCCCATGGGCCGCCGCAAAGCGGGCAGGTCCAACCGCCGCTGTTATTCTGTGTGGAACTTGCGCCTGCAGCCGCACATCGCGGTGAATCGGTTTCCAGCAGTTGGCGGCATAGGGATAACAAGGTGGCGCGTCGACGACGGGCGAGAAAACCAAGGAACCGGATACGCACAAAGCCGCGTGGCAGCACATGCAGGACGGAACGCCTGAGGAACTCCTCCGCGGAGAGTGTCATCAGCCGGTGTTTATTTCCGTGCGCGTAATTCTTCCAGCGAAACGTGACCTTGCCGTCCACAATGTCGACCAGACGTTGGTTGGAGATGCCCACGCGATGTGTGTAGCGGGCCAGATGGTTTAGAACGTACTCCGGCCCACCAAATGGCGGCTTAGCATAGACGACCCAATCCTGGCGGAATAGACAGCGGAGGAAGGAGTGAAACGTTTTCTCCTGGGTCAGCAGCTTCAGTGGACCGGGCAAGCATAGCTCACCGTGTTGGTAAGCGCGCTTCAGCCCGTCAACGAATTTGCCTCGAAAAATGCGGCTGAGAACCTTGACCGGCAAGAAGAACGCATAGCGAGGTTTTGCCCAGTGTCTGTGATCGGGAGAGATGCCTCCAGCCGGGATCACGCAATGCACGGTCATGACATGCATCCCTCTGCTGGGGCCGGAAAGCGCGGCAATTCTGTATCCTGTGTCGCTCTGGCCCTCCATCGCCGCCCCTTCGCCACGGTCGATGTGGTTCAAAGTTGCCTCGCCTTTCCCGGCCTGCGGAGTGAAGATCGTGTAGCATCGTTGTGTTATCCCTCCGGGGAAGTCATGCGAACAACGTGGCGAAATCACGCGTAGACACTATCTGCGTGCCTTTGTGGCGGCTAAGCGCCAGCAGCCCGCTCTTGTCTCCTGTGAGCAGATAATCGGCCTTTCCCGCTTCGGACAGGGCCAGAAGAAAATCGCCCGTGGGATCGGGAGAGCGCTTCGCGCTATGCGCCTATTATGTGCCAGAATTCGATCGCCGGGAACTCGATCAACTGTTCTCATAGCGGGCGAGCAAGCAAGCACTTCGTTTTTCCCGCTATGTTCGGCGCGGCTGGGGCCGCTCAGTTTTCGCGACCGTGGCCTAGCAACTCCGCCATCGCGACCTGGGAATCGCCCAGGATGGCCATGCCAACGCTCTTGAGAAAGCGGACCGGCGCTACGGGACCTTTCCATTCGATGCGCGTGCGGCCACGCCGCCCTTCTACCTCGATGAGGCATTCGCACCCTTGCAGGGAAGCGCAGGTCATCCGTTCACGAGAGCCACGGCTGGCGCCGATGGCTGTTTTTCGGCCGGCGCCACTCACCAATTGGAAGTGGTGCAGTCATCAGCC
Organism: Bryobacteraceae bacterium; assembly: GCA_035541265.1. Classification (GTDB taxonomy): domain Bacteria; phylum Acidobacteriota; class Terriglobia; order Bryobacterales; family Bryobacteraceae; genus Bog-159. The sequence goes on along the minus strand of DATKNQ010000131.1, from coordinate 43,486 downwards.
AGCGCCCCGACGGATAGGCCGGCAGCCGCATCATGATTAGCTTCCTTGATCAAATTCTCGGCCTGCTGGTCATGGAACCACACCAGCAGACCGCGTCCTCACCTTGGCTAATTAGTCCAAAATCCATTGCAGCCCTCCGCCCATCTGCGAGGTTCACGGCCAAACCCCGATCGCCGCGGCGTACGGTTTGTGTTAACATCAGGACGAAGGCACAATCATGATTGAAGATTTGCTCCAACCGCGGCATTTGTTGCTGATTCTGGCCATTGCCCTGCTCTTCTTTGGCCCGCAAAAGCTGCCGGAACTCGGCAAAGGCCTCGCTCAAGGCATTCGCAGCTTCAAAGACTCGCTGAAAAGCGCCGATCCCAACGAAACCACGCCGCCCAAGGACTAACCTTCCCGGCGCATGCCGCTTACCCGTAGAAACGCGCTTGGCCTGCTCGCCGGCAGCCTCGGTGCAGCGTCCCTTGTTAGAGCAGCGCGCCCTTTTACAGCCACCCGCGCTTCGCTCCGCGAATATCAGGTTCCCGAATGGTTCCGGGACGCCAAATTTGGCATCTGGGCGCACTGGGGGCCGCAATCCGCCGCCGAAGATGGCGACTGGTATGCGCGCAACATGTACATCCAGGGCAGCGAGCAGTACAAGTATCACGTCGCGACTTACGGGCACCCCAGTAAGTTCGGCTTCAAAGACGTGATCCAGACCTGGAGGGGCGACCGCTTCGATGCCGATCACCTGGTCAGCCTGTACAAGAAAGCCGGGGCGAAGTATTTCGTCAGCATGGGCGTACATCACGACAACTTCGATCTCTGGAATTCGAAGCACACCCGCTGGAACGCCGTGAACATGGGGCCGCATAAAGATGTGGTCGGCATGTTTCGCAAGGCTGCGCTGCGTGAAGGACTGAAGTTCGGCGTGAGCGAGCACCTGTGGATTAGTTACAAATGGTTCGCCGTAAGCCACGCGAGCGACGACACCGGACCGCTGGCCGGCGTCGCTTACGATGGCACGGATCCGCGCAACGCGGATCTTTATCACGAAGCCGCCTGCGCGCGGTTCGCCAAGGGCAAGCTCGAATGGGGTCCCGAGGGAATTCCGGATTCCTGGCGGCGCCATTGGCTGATGCGCATCACGGACCTGGTGGACCAATATCAACCCGACCTGCTCTACACCGATGGCGCGCTGCCGTTCGAAGAATACGGCCTGCACCTGGTCTCGCATCACTACAACGAGAGCGCGCGGCGGAACGGCGGTAAAGTGGAAGCGGTCTACACCAGCAAGCGCCGTGAGGATTGCGAGGCCGGCACATGCGTGCTCGATGTGGAGCGCGGCGTGGTCGACAAGATCTGGCCGAATCCCTGGCAAACCGATACCTGCGTCGGCCAATGGCACTACAAGCGCGGCCAACATTATAAAACTCCGAAGCAGGTGATCGACATGCTGTGCGACATCGTGAGCCGCAACGGCAATTTGCTGCTGAATTTCCCGCTGCCCAATTCCGGCGAACTGGATGCCGAAGAGCGCGCCATCCTGGATGAGATCACCGAGTGGATGGCGGTGAATAGCGAAGGCATCTACGGTACGCGCCCGTGGAAAGTCTTCGGCGATGGCCCAAGCACGCAGTTGAAGGCCGATGCCGCCTTCAACGAAAACGCGCGCAAGGATCTTACCGCGGCCGACATCCGCTACACCACGAAAGGCGGCACGCTGTACGCCTTCGTGATGCGGTGGCCGGACGAGATGGCCATTCTGCCATCAGTCACCGAGCGCGTCGAGAACGTGGAAATGCTCGGCTACCGCGGTTCCATGCATTGGGCCCAGAACCCTTCCGGATTGAAAGTGCCCACGCCCGCCATGCAGCCTTCCAAGCACGCGGTCACGCTGAAGATCACCTTCGCTTAGCTGCTCTCAGTAGAGAATCTTCAGCGAGAACTGTATCTGCCGCGAGTTACCAGCCGTGCGGCTGATCTCGCCGAATCCCGGGCCCAGCAAAATATTCGAAGGCAAGCCGAAGTTCACGATGTTGAAGATGTTGAAGAACTCGGCCCGGAATTCGAGCGAGGCGCGCGTGCCGCCGCTGCGCTCCACCAGCGGCGTGTCTTTGATGAACGCCAGGTCGAAGTTGTGCAGCGCCGGACCGCGAAACGTGTTGCGCCCCAGCGTGCCGAACACGCCGTCATTCGGTCCGGTGCCGCCGGCTACGTGGATCGGAATGGAGAAGAACGAAGCGTTGTTGGCCCCCAGTCCGAAATAGTCTTCGCGCACCGTGCGGCTGGTCGAAAGATCCGGTGTGCCTATCTGGTCGGGGCGGTCGGTGCCCTGCGATCCCGCGCCGGTCTGTTGAATGCCGGAATAAATGGTGAAGGGCGACCCGCTGAGCAGCGTGCCGATTCCGAGCACCTGCCAGCCTGCCGTCAGCTTCTTGGTCACCGGCCGCAGAAACGGCACGCGATCCAGATGCAGGTCTTGAAACAAGCTGAACGCCAGCGCCTGCCGCACATCGAAGTTCGACGGCCCTTTGTCGAGGCCCGCGTTGAACGGATCTTCGGGCGCGGTCTGCGCCACGGCGCCCGATTGGCCGGAAATGAATCCGCCGATCACCGCGCTGGTGTCATCGATCGATTTCGAAAACGTGTAGCTGGCCTGGAAGCCGAGCCCCGACGCGGTCAGGTCGCGCTGCGCCGAAATCTGCAGCGCGTGATACGACGAGTGCGAACGGTTGTCCATCAGGTTGACCGGGCCGTAGCCGCCCGTGATCTGCCCCGAGGCGTCGAACTGTGTGTACGGCGCGAAGCCCGGCGTTGCGCCGGCAAATCCGTTCGGAAAATCCATCGCGGGCAGCTTGATGCCGGCCGTGCCCACATATCCCGCCGAGACACTCACGCCCGCGATCTTCTGGTCGAAGCCGGCGGTCCACGTGGCGATGTAGCCATTCTGGAAATCCGGAGAGATGCCCATCACGCTGATCGGCGTCACCTGGTGATCCGGCGAGAGCGCGGCCAGGCCCTGCTCAAAGCGCAGCACGTCCATCACGGTGTTGGCGGGCACCTGTTTCGAATTCCCCGATGCGAACACCTGCGTGCCGCCGATCGTGTACACCGCGGGGAGTTGCTCGGGCGTGATCGTCGTGCCGAACCGGATCGGCTGCCCGGGCGCGGCCTGCAGATGCGGATAGACGACAAACGGCGTGCTGCCAGTGAGCGCATTATCCTGCCACAGGTTCACCAGCAGTGTGGTGATCGCGCCGCCCACGTGTACGACGGTATTCGTAGCCGCGTGCCAATCGAACGACAGCCGCGGCCCAACGCCGCGCGGATCTAGCTTGTAAGCCGGGCTGGGATTGATCAGCAGCTCCGATCCCGGCGTCGCGCCGTCGTTGAGCCCTAGCAGGGGCGCGGAGGTGCGCTTGTCTTCCTCGCGAATGCGCGATTCGATCTCGTAGCGCAGCCCGTAGTTCATCATCAGCCGATCAGAGATCTTCCACGCATCCTGAAAGTAGAAATTGTAGGCATCGCGATGCACGGCCGAATCGCCGATGCTCGCCCCCTGCGAGAACAGGGGCGGCGCGACGGCTTCCGAATAGGCGAAAGCGCTGGCTTCCAGCAGGCCGGTCAATGCGTCGGGTAGCGCATCGCCCGCCGAGACATCGTGCATGCCGCTTTCCGAGCGAATCGGCACCGTGGCGTACGCGGCACCGCCGCCGAATTGATACGCCCCGTTGGGACTGATGCCGAATACCGTGGTGTCGCGGTTCAAGCGCACCTCGCCGCCAGCTTTGAATGAATGCCGCCCGCGCGTCCACTGGAAGTTCTGCCGCACCTGAAGCAAGTTGCCGTACGCGCCCATCACGCTGCCGGCGGCCGCGTTGAACGCTTCATAGGAAGCGTCGCCGAAGCTCAAGGCTGGATCGGTGCGATCGAACGTGGGAAACGACGGCGTGGTGCGCGTGAAGCTGATGCCCGATTCCATCGTGACCCCCGGCGACGGTGTGCGCGTGTACGTGATCGCCGCGTTACGCTGCCGGTCGAGAAAGCCCACCGCGAACTCTGGATCGAGAGCGGTCTGGCTCGGATTGGTCGTCGGGCCGGTCACGTTGGCCATGGTGAATCGCCCGAACAGCCGCGATTTGTCCGTGAGCTGATGATCGATGCGCAGCGAAAACTGATCCGATACCGTGGTGACTTTCGAGGAAGTCGCGTAGGTGCGCGCGCCATACGGGCCGGAAAGATCGTTGGGCATCGGATATCGCGCCAGGATCTTCGCGATGCGCGGATCGACGGGCACGATCAGCGTATCGCCCGGAAAGGCCGTGGCATCGTATCCCGCGCGCTCCGCGGCGGTGGGCACCGGAATCACTTCCGTGTCGCTGAGCACCTGGCGGAAGCCCTGATACTCCGCGTAATAGAAGGTGCGATTGCGGCCGTCGTAGACGTGCGGAATCACCAGCGGCCCGCCGTTCGTCACGCCGAATTCGTTACGGATGAACGGCGGGATGCGCTCCGGTTGCGCGACCGATTGCCGGTCGAAGAAATTGCGCGCATCCAGCGCCGCGTTGCGCAGGAACTCGAAGACCGAGCCGTGCAGATCGTTGGTGCCCGCGCGCGTGATGATGTCGGTGAATCCCGCCGCGCCGCGCCCGATTTCCGCCGGCATCCAGCCGGAGCTCGACCGGATCTCCTGCACGGCATCCACATTGAAGTTCGTGAACGTGGCGCCGCCCATTTCCGGATCGCTCGAATCCGCGCCGTCCATGGCGAACACTGCCGCCGTGCCGCGCTGCCCGTTCACTGCGAATTGCTGGGTGAAGTTCGCCGCGCCGTTAGTGTCGGTCATGGTGCCAGCGGCCAACAGCAGCAGTTGGCTGAAATCGCGCTTGTTGAGCGGCAGTTGCGAAACAGCCTTGCTCGACAGTTTCTCGCCCCCGGTGCTCTCGGGGTTGCTCGATGCCTGCACGAGCGACAGCACTCCGTTGTCCGACAGCTCGAAGATCGTCGCCGCGCTACACGATATTTCGACGGCCTGAGGCGTCGCCGCGTGCACGCCGTACGCATCCACGGCAACAGCATACGCGCCTGGCGTAAGCCCGTTGAAGGAGGCTGTACCATCAGCCGCAGTGTCTGCGCTCACGGTACGCGCGCCGGATGAGAGCCGCACCACCGCGCCGGCGAGGGGCGCGCGGCGGCTGTCACGCAGCGTGACCGAACAGGTCCTAGCCTCGGACTGCTGTCCCGTGGCGAGCGGCGGCACCGCGATGGCAAACCCGGCCATAGCGGCGATTAAGCGGAGTGTCAAGGATCAGCATAGCGCGGCGCGTGGCCCTTACGGGTGAAGGGTTCCGGCCAGGTAATCCACGATCGCCTGCACCTGCGCGTCCGACGCTTGCGCGCCGCGCGCCACCATGTTTTGCACGATCGCGTTCCACTGCTGCCGGCTCATGCGCTGGCTTGTCACGACTTCGATCGCGTGGCAACTGGTTCCACAGGTTTGCTTCACCAGCGCCTTCGCGCCACCTGGCGGCAGACGCAGCGGGGCAGACGTGCGCGCCGCCGGCGCCGCAACGGCCTTCGATACAATAACCGGCAAAGGCTTGCGCGGAACATCTGGCAGGGCGAAGGCAACCAGGGTGTCACTCAGTCCGTCACCCAGGTATCCGCCGCCTCCCGCAGCCATCACTGCGACATACTGCCTGCCATCGCGGCCCATGTAAGTGATCGGACTGGTGTGCGCGCTGGCTTCGAGCTTGGTCTCCCAAAGTAACTTGCCCGTCCTGGAATCGAAGGCGCGAAACTGAGAGTCATTCGTCGCGCCGATAAACACCAGTCCGCCCGCCGTCGCGATGCTGCCGCCCAGATTCAGCGATCCGGTGTCATGCACTCCCAAAACCGCACGCCATGCGATGTCGCCCGACGCCAGGTCCACCGCGACTAACTCGCCGAACGGCGGATTCTGGCAGGGGATGCGCGTCGCCGGATCCCAGAATCGCGCATACGGTCCGTAGGCAGAAGTGCGCACGTAGTCATCGCCGCGCTTCTCCAAGTGTCCCCACTGGCCGACATTCATCACGTTCACGAACAGCAGCCCAAGCGCCGGATCGACCGATACCCCTCCCCAATTCCCGCCGCCGAGCGTGCTCGGGAAAAACAGCGCATTCCCGTCGAGCGGCAGCGGCGTGTACGGCCCGCCGATCGTCATGTGGTTCGCCTGAAACAATTCCCGGCAGAAATGTGCATGCGCGGGCGAGCGGTCGTACATCTCGTCGAGCCGAAACGTATTCCGCGCGAGCGGGGACGGCTTTAACGGAAACGGCTGCGTCTTCGAAGTCACTTCGCCTGGCACGACTGACTGAGGAACCGGGCGTTCTTCCATGCCGTACACTGGCTCGCCGGTCACACGATCGAACACGAACAACAGTCCCATCTTGGTGATCTCGGCAACCGCTGGAATCGTCTGGCCGCCGCGGTGGATATCGAACAGCGCAGGCGGCGCGGCCAGATCGTAATCCCAAAGATCGTGGTGCACCAGTTGCCGGTACCATTTCAACGCGCCGGTGCGGGCGTCGAGGGCCACCAACGTGTTGCCATACAGGCCGTCGCCTACGCGATCGGCGCCGTAAAAATCGGATGTCGGCGCGCCCAGTGGCGCATACACAATGCCGCGCTCGACATCGATCGTGAAGAAGCCCCAGACGTTGGTCCCCGATCGATTCTTCCAGCCGCCCGCGGGCCACGTTTCTGATCCCGCCTCGCCCGGCCGCGGCACCGTGTGAAAGGTCCAGAGCAGCTTGCCCGAGCGCGCATCCCATCCGCGAATATCGCCGTACGCGCCGGTGCTCGGCGAGCCTTCGCCGTTGCTGCATCCGGTGATGACGACGTCATCGAACACCGCGGGCGGCGACTGCAGCGTGTAGCGCGCATCGGCCAACCCACCCAACACACCGCGCTTCAAATCCACGCGGCCTTCGTTGCCGAATCCGGGAGCCGGCCTGCCCGTGGTCACATCGAGCGCCAACAGATACGGGCCGTTGCCCACAAGCACGCGCGCATGTGTCCCGGCGGTGCCCGGCCAATACGCTAAGCCGCGAAGAGCCGCCGGGGCGGCATCGTACTTCCAAAGCAAATCGCCGGTCTCGGGCACCAACGCATAAACGCCATCCGGCGCGGTGACATACATCACGCCATCGACGATGACCGGCACCGCTTCCGACCCCGGCTTGCCGGTTCGAAATGTCCACGCCAGCGCGAGCCGCGAGACGTTCGCCGAATCGATCTGCCGCAGGTTCGAGAAGCGCATCGCGCCCGGGTCGTTGCCATAAGAAGGCCAACCCGTCTGGGCTGGCGCACTGAGGCACAGCAGGAGTAGCGCGGCATACCGAGTCACCCTACTACTCTAGCCGAGGTGGCCGGATTCCAGAGTCTGGTAACCTGATCGCATGGACGAGCAGATGCGGTCGCGCCTGGCGGATGACGCTCGCCAGACGCTGCAAGGGGGACCTCCGCCCGAGAATTTTGCTGACATATATTGGTGCTACCGGCTTCTGTTACAACGCCCCCCGGAGTTCGAAGACCAGCAGGCGTACGCCAGCCGGCACATTCCGGACCTGCGCGAATTGGTGAGGTCGTTTCTGGATTCTCGCGAATTCGCGGCCTTGTGGCCCGCAGGCCGCCAGGTACTGCCGAACCTGACTCTGATGGCCGAAAACAATGGTCTGAGGTTCTGGTTCCACCTGCGCGACCGCGTGATCGGGCAACAGGTCGCGCAGGGCTGCTACGAACCTGAAACAACTGCCTTAGTGCGTAGCTTCGTTCAACCCGGAATGAACTGCCTCGATTTGGGCGCGAACATCGGATACTTTTCAGTCGTCATGGCGAAGCTCGCGGGCACTTCCGGTTCGGTCCGCAGCTTCGAGCCGTTTCCCGGCACTTACAAGCTACTCAGTAGAAACGCCACTGAGAACGCGGTCCAAAGTACTGTCCGGCTCTTTAACGCAGCCGCCCACGAGCGGGCCGGCCAGTGCAACATCTTTTATCGCGCCGACGAGGCCAACGACAACTTCGGGTCGATGTTCGTATCGGACCGGGCGCAAGACAGCCACCTCACCAAGTCAACCATCGAGACCCTGCGCGTCGACGATGTAGTCCCGCGCGATCTGCCGGTTCACTTCGTCAAAATCGATGTGGAGGGCGCCGAGCTTTCCGCAATACGCGGCATGGCAGGCATCATCAAGCGCTGCCGCCCCGCGATGGTGGTCGAACTCAACGAGGCCGCGCTCCTGCGGGGCGGCCACGGGACCGCGGAGGAATTGGTTGCGCTGCTTTCCCAGCTCGGTTACACCTTGCACGAGGCCGCCTCGAGAAAACCGTTCAGCCTGCCTCCCAAGCGGGATCAGCATGTGTTCGCCAACCTGTGGTGCCAGCCGTAGCCTGCCTGCGGCGGTTGAAACATGCCGGCCGATTTGCGTTATCGTGGCCAAATGACTCTTTCCCCATCGCTTTCCCGTTGCGCCCTTACGCAGAGTTGCCTCCGCGCCCTCCTGACCGTTCTCCTTTGTGCCGCGCCCGTTGCCGCGCAGGAGGCCAAGTCGCCCGCCACGCCGCCCGCCGCCAAGGAAGCACCCAAGGATAAAGATCAGGCGGCTGAAAAAGAGCCGCCCCTGCCCGCGGACGCCCACACGCCGCAGACCATCCAGTTGGATGGCAAGACGCTCTCCTATCAAGTGACCGTAGGCACTCTGCCCGTCTTTCATGACGGCAAGAAGAGCGGCGAGGTGGTTTTCACCGCCTACATCGTGGAAGGCAAAGACCGGCCCGTGACGTTCGCGCTGAACGGCGGACCCGGCGCCGCGTCCGTCTACCTGAACCTTGGCGCGATCGGGCCGAAGCACGTCAAGTTCGGCGACGAAGGCGACAGCCCCTCCGATCCCGCGACCCTGACCGACAATCCCGGGACCTGGCTGGACTTCACCGACATGGTGTTCATCGACCCGATCGGCACGGGCTTCAGCCGCTCGCTGGTTTCGACCGACGAGACCAAGAAGGAGTTTTACTCAACCGAAGCCGACATTCACTACCTTTCGCGCGTCATCTACGACTGGCTGGTGAAGAACGGCCGTCTCAGCTCGCGGAAGTATTTCGTAGGTGAAAGTTACGGAGGCTATCGCGGCCCGCGCATCACGCACTACCTGCAATCGCAGCTCGGCGTGGCCATGAACGGCGTGGTGCTGGTTTCGCCTTACCTGAATCCCACGTTGGGTGAGAACAGCGATGTCTCCCCCGACCGGTGGCTGCTGACGCTGCCCTCCATCGCCGCCGCGCACCTGGAACGCATCCACCAACTGACCCCGGAGGCCATGGCGAAGGTCATCGCCTACACGCGCGGTGAATACGTCACCGATTTGCTGAAGGGCCGTTCCGATCCGGAAGCCACGGCACGCATCGTGAAACACGTGACCGAAATGACGGGCCTCGAAGAGGAGTTTGTCCGCCATGAGGGCGGCCGCCTCGAGATTGGCGCATACCTGCGCGAGGTGTTTCGCGAGGAGGGCAAAATCGGCAGCGTCTACGATTCGAACGTCACGTCATTCGATCCGTTTCCTTTTGCCGCCCAGCAGCGCACCGGCGATCCGCTGCTCGAAAGCATCATCGCCCCGACGACCACCGCGATGGTGGATTTCGTGACGCGGGTGGTTGGATGGAAAACGGACGCGCGCTACAACGCCCTGAGCTTCGAGGTGAATTCGCAATGGGACCACGACAGCCGCGCTTTGCGCGCCGGGGCCGTAACGGATCTACGCCAGGCCGTGGCAGCCGATTCCAAACTGCGGGTCCTGATCGCCCACGGCTGGAACGATCTGTCGTGCCCGTTTATGGGCTCCATCCTGACCGTGGATCAAATGCCTGTGATGGGAGACGCCACGCGCGTCGAAGTGCGCGAATATCCGGGCGGCCACATGTTCTATAGCCGCCCGGATAGCCAACAGATGCTGCGCAAGGAAGTGCGGGACATGTTCTCAAAGCACTGACACGCTCAACGCACGCTCAGAATCGGGATGATCGCCGCGGCTCCGGGCCCGCCATACTCGGATTCGAGCTCGCGCTGGAGCTTGGACGGGGCCACGCCGCACTGCATCCAGGTGGTCCTCACCCCGGCCAGGAAGTAACGATCACCGGCGCGGTGGAACACCACGACATCCTTATCCGGCGAGCCCTCGGGTTTGCGCAGTCCGCTCGGCGCGAGCACCATGGCTGCCTGCCCGGTCTCGACGTTGCGGACCTCGATCAATTCGTGACTCGCCGACACTTGAGACATGATGTATTTGCCGGCCGGCATCGTCGTGTCCTGCACGGAGAACTCGAACGGGATCTGGGCCAAAGCTTGCGTCTGTGCGTAGAGCCCGCTGCCTCCCAGCAGAGCGAGCGCGGCGGCCGTCAGCGTGATGGTGTTAAGCGTCTTCATTTTCGTTTCTCCTTTGTTTTCTTCTGAGTGCTTCTGGTGGATCACGGCGCTTGGCTAGGGCACGAGCTGTGCCAAAGCCCTATGCGTGGCAGTGGCGCGTAAGTCCTTTAAAACGCCGTGCGCGGCGCTCGAGTACACCGCCGGACAGAACCTCAAGGTGAATCCGGTAACCAAAAGGTGAACAATAGAGGTTGATGAGTCCGCAGCTTCAGGTGATCATCGGCCCCGGCCAGGGCGCCAGCTTTGCGATCACGGGCGACCGGTTCGCCATCGGGCGCGACGCCCGTAACCAACTCCACTTGACTGACACGTCGGCTTCGCGAGAGCACTGCATGATCCTGCGCCAGGACGGCGGCTACCTGATTCGCGACCTGGGTAGTTATAACGGAACGCTGGTCAACGACGCGCGCGTAACGGAGCATTTGCTGGCACACGGCGATTGCATCCGGGTAGGCCGGACCCAGCTCCGTTTCCTCAGCCAGCCGGAAGCCATCTGGACGGAGACCAGTGGAGACACCACCGCGATCAAGATCCCGGCGGCCGAAGGCCCGATTTCCGCCGCGCTCGAAGATTCCGCTGGCCTGCAAACGCTGCTGCGCATGAGCGTCATGCTGCACTCGTTTCAGCTTCTGTACAAGTCGCGCCAGTCGCCCGCGCGCGGCACTCTGGAGCGGCATTTACTGGAATTCGTACTGGATGTGATTCCGGCGAGCCGCGGGGCCATCCTGCTTTATGGGGAGGACTCGAATGAGCCTTCCTCCATGGCGGTGCGCAACCAGCCATCCGCGCCGTACCGGCCGGTGGTCATCGACCGGAGTGCGGTGAAGCGTGCCATCGAGGAACGCTGCGGGCTAATCGTCGAGAGGAAGGATGGGGAGCCGGCGGCACTTCTCCTGGCGCCGCTGCTGATTCGCGAGCAGGCGGGTGGAGTCGTCTACCTCGAGGGCGAAAGCTTCCGGGAACAGCATCTGCAACTACTGGTGGCCATCGCGCAAATCGCGTCCATGGCGCTCGAGAACGCGTTCCACCTCGAATGGCTCGAAGCCGAAAACGAGCGGCTCGAAGGCGAGCTCCACGCGGATCATCACATGATCGGAGAGAGCCCCCGGCTGCGCGAGCTGCAGCGCAATATCCAGCGCGCCGCGCAGACCACTTCCACCGTGTTGATCGCGGGCGAGACGGGCACCGGCAAAGAACTGGTAGCGCGCGCCATTCACCAGAACAGCGCGCGCGCCGGGCATCCTTTCATGGCCGTGAACTGCGCGGCGCTGGCGGAGACGTTGCTCGAAAGCGAACTCTTCGGCCACGAGAAAGGCGCATTTACCGGCGCGTTCGCGCAGAAGAAAGGGCGCCTGGAAGTGGCCGCCGGCGGGACCGTGTTTCTCGACGAAATCGGCGAGATGCCGCTCCAACTGCAGGTGAAGCTGCTGCGCGTGCTGCAGGAGCGGCAGATGGAACGCGTCGGCGGCACCCAACCGGTTAAGTTGGATATCCGGCTGATTGCCGCCACAAATCGCAACTTAGAAGAAGAAGCACGCGCGGGAAGGTTCCGCGCGGATCTGTATTACCGCCTGAACGTGGTGACATTAAAAACGCCACCCTTGCGCGAACGCCAATCGGACATTCCCCTGCTGGCGATGCACTTCGCGTCGAAATTCGGAGCGCAATGCGGCCGCCGTATCAGCGGTATCTCTCCCGAGGCGCAAGCTTACTTGTTGCACTATGACTGGCCCGGTAACATTCGGGAACTGGAGAATGCTCTCGAACGCGCGGTGGTGCTCGGTTCGAGCGATATGATTCAACTGGAAGATCTGCCCGAATCCATCCGCGAGATTGCCCGTCCCGCCGATGTAGCTCAAACTCCCGCATTGCAGGATGCCGTCGACCAGGCCAAGCGCGCGGCCATCGTGCAAGCATTTCAGAAAGCGAAGAACGATCACGCAGCGGCCGCCAAGCTGCTAGGCGTGCATCCGAATTACTTGTACCGTCTGATGCGGAACCTGGGCCTGCGCTGACGTGGCGCCTTGCGTTACAAGCTGGCTACCGAGCCATCCGGCAGTTTCAGTAGCTTGGCTGTGTATGTCGCGCTGTCGGGCGTGGCATCGTGTTTGTGCTTACTCGATCCGGTCTCGGCGATCGGAGTCATGTTCACCTTGATCTCCTTGGCGTCCACGGTCAAAGTGACATAGCCGTGATGGTACTGGTCGTGGAACTGAAGCTTGGCTCCTAACTCCTCGTCCACCGTGCCAACGTCGGCCGTGATTCCGTGGCGATGGTAATAGCCGCCGTGGCCTGCGACCAGGAAAGGAATAGTGATTCCGTCAATCTCCTTTTCGATGCGCTGGTAATTATGGACATGCGCGGTGAGGACTATGTTGGGCAGGCGGCGGGAATCGTTGATCGCGTGCTGCACCGCGTCCGCCATTGCCGCACTCCCGCTGTGATGGTCGTCGAAGGAGTAAATCGGGTGGTGCAGTGCCAGGATCAGGGCCTTATCTTCGGGCGCCTTGTCGAACTCATTGGTGAGCCATTGCTGCTGAATTGAGTCGATCGACCCGCCTTCCGGCACGTTTGTGTACATTCCGATGATGGTGACTAAGGGGCAGTTCAGTGTAAAGTATACGTTCGGCAGTGACAATGTCACACGCGGCGCGTCGCCCGAGATCGGGTCGATTTGCGGCTTCGGCGTCATGAAGTAGCGCACCCAGCCGTCGAGTGAAGTTTGATCGGCGTTTACGGGGTCGCCGTCATGATTGCCTGGAATCGCGATGATGGGTGCGTCGTAATGGTCGTAGGGTTCGTAGAACTGATCGTAGTAGTCCGCGACCTCGCCATTGTAGTAAACAACGTCTCCAAGATGGTAAAAGAACTTAGGCCGCGCCGCCCCAGCCAGATTCAAATCTTCCTTCATCTGGGCGGCAACCATAGCCTGATAGTCAGCATCCTTTACCCCACCGGTGTCTCCCACCGCGTGAAAGGTCAGGCTGCCAAGTTTGGCCGATTCGCTGGAAATGCCAGGTAAGGCAGTTTCCAAATCGTAATGATACGGTGGGAGCCCCAGCGGATCCGGCAGGGGTTCGAACTTGTTATCGGAAAGAGCGCTTAAGGGGTGAACGCCGGGATGCGCCTGCGCCTTCTTTCTGGCGACACGAAGCCGAGCTTGTCCAGGTTGCAACACGATTACAGATCTCCTTTCATTCCTCTTTGTGCTGGAGAACGTATCTCCGCGGACTTTCTGATACTAACCTATTAGTGATCAAAAGGAGTGAGTTGTTACGCGCGTTCGAAGGTTAATTTCGCAGATCTGTCTGTTGTTACTATATTGTAACTTCAGAACTCCAGACGCGCCTGGAGGGCGATCATCCTTGGCGAATTGTCGCCGCCCAGGCCGACGCCTAACAGACCGGTAGGCGGCGAGGTCGCGTAGGAGATCGCGCCGAAGCCGGTCTGCGTTGCCGGTTGGCCGGGGATGCCCGCGATCACCGAAGGCAGCGCGAAGTTCGGATGGTTCAGAACGTTGAAGAATTGTCCATCGAGCCGCAGCCGCAGCCGTTCGCCAAGTTCGAAGCGCTTGGTCACATACAGATCGCTCCAAAAGAAACCCGGCCCGCGCAGGCTGTTGCGCCCGAGATCGCCGAACTGGCAATTCAAAGGGGTATCGCCGCCGTAGCAGGCCCCCGTGCTGGGATCGACCGCTGACACGAAGGCGTCCGGATTGAGCCATTGAATGGTCCCCGTTTGAGTCAATCCGGGAATCGGATTCTTGTCATACAACGGAACGCCGGGCACCACGCTCGCGAACTGTGGACCGCCGCCCTGCACGATGCCATGTCCGCTGGCCGAGTAAGGCGCGCTCAGCACGCTGAATGGCAGGCCGCTATGCCAGAAGAATGTGCCCGAGAATTGCCATCCTTCCACCAGCGCCTTCCAGCGCGAGTGACTCTTGAAGGGCAGTTCGTAAACATAAGTCGCATTGAAGTTGTGACGGACGTCGTAGTCACAATTGCCGTACTGGCGCCACAACTCGCCCGGCAGCGGCGACAGGATGCCCGCCGAAGAGAACGAAAGAAATCCGCCGTTGGAAACTGTATCCAGGCAGTGACTCCAGGTGTAGTTCGCGTGTAAGTCGAGTCCGTGGGCCAGGCGCTTCTGCGCCGTCAGTTGTAACCCGTTGTAATGGCTGTTGGCGCCGGTCGAGAGCTGATCCACGGCCGCGAAGCGCGGGTCGGCGGCCTGCTGATAGGGAAAGGGTGCGAAGCAACCCGCGCACACAGTTTGATAGCCATTCACCTGGGTCTGATACGGCAGGTCAATGGCGCGGGTGCCGACGTACTGCGCGCGCAGGCTGGCGGACTTGCCGATCTGGTGCTCGACGGCCAAGCTCCACTCGAGGAAATAGGGCGCGCGCAGGCGTCCATCGGGCACGGCCGTGAGCGCCACGGGCGGCAGGCATTGCGGAGTCGCCAGTGCCGAGGCGCACGACAGTTCACCCTGCCGGAAGCCGTTCAGGAACGCCTGGTTGGCGGCGGCGGTGGCGTCAATCGCGCTATTCGGCACTCCGGGCGCGATCGCCAGGCCGCCGGCCGAACCGAGCAACCCGCCCTGAAACGTATTCACATAAGGCGGATTGGCGCCGACCAGATCGGCCACGCTGCCCGGCAGGATATCGCTGAAGACGCCGAAGCCCATGCGCAGTACCCAGTCCGGCGCAAGCTGCCAGGCGATAGCGGTGCGCGGCTGCCAGAGCGCCCACGGCGTCGCGGGGAAGAGGCGCGCCAGGCCGGTTTCGATGGTTGTGTTCAGCGGTTGGTTCGCATCGTGTACGAGGGCATCGAACGATCCGGGCAGGCGCGCCACCAGCGCGTGCGGATTCTCCGGATCGGAGTTGTAGGCCATGCGCACGCCGAGGGTCCAGTTCAGCCTGGAAGTCAGTTTGATGGAATCCTGCGCATATAAGTCGGCGTTCAAATAGTTGAACGGCTGCGAGGCGGCAATGGGAAAACTGCGGGTCGCGGTGGACGCCACGCCATAAATGAATTCCGGCAAGGCGGTGTAAGTGACCAGTGGTGTTACGTCCGTGCTGAAGTCGAAATCGTTGATGCGCAGACGCCGCGAGCTGAGGCCAAAGCGGAAGTCGTGACGGCCTGTGGTCCACGAGAGACTGTCGTTCAAGTGAAAGCGCGTGGCGCGCCGGCCTTGTACCCAGTTGTAATCCAGTCCGCCGAGTGTGGTGAACGGCGAACCCTGGAGGACAATCGGAAACGCCGCCAGAGTCTTGGATAAGTCCGCCGGACCAAACAAGCTTTCGTACCACGAGAAAGCCGGATTGAAGTAATTCACCAGCCGCGGCGAGAAAATATGCGTGTAACCCGCCGCGAAAGAGTAGAGCGGCTGCGACGAGATCGCGTTGAACAGCGAGTTGATCGGATCGGTATAAGCCGCCTGCAGGCCCGTGTCGGATTGGAAGCGATACCAGGCGGTGTTTGCCGGGTTGATGTTGTAATCCATGCGCGCGGTCACTACTTGTTCGTGATCGCCGCTCGATTGCGATACGCTGCGCCGCAGAGCGCAGCCATTGCCATTCGGCGGAGCGCCGGCCGCGGCTGCACCATCCGTATTCAGGGGACAACCCAGCACCGCCAGTGGCGTGCCGCCCGACCCGCTGTACAGCGAGAATAAGTTGCGATAGAACGGCACTAACTGCGGCTCGGCCGGGTATACTGCGCCCGAGATACTATCTACTCCGCCGCGCGGCAGTTGCTGCAGGACGTAATTTTCGAACGCCGGGCCGGGTACGGTGACCGGCGTCACGATAGGCAGCGCAATGCGCAGTTGTTCGAAATCCGTGAAGAAGAAGAGCCGGTTGCGCCGCAGGGGGCCGCCCAGGCTGCCGCCAAAATGGTTCACCGTCGATCGCGGCTTGTGATTGCCGGCCGTGGCGTTCGTGAAGAAGTCCGCGGCATTCAGTCTGGAACCGTTCCATAACTCGTAAAGATTCCCGTGAAAAGCGTTGGTCCCCGACTTAGTCACATAAGTCACTTGCGACGCGCCGTAGCGGCCTTGATCGACGGCATAAGACGTGGTGTTGACCGTGACTTCCGAGATGGAGTTCAGCCCCAATACCAGATTGGTCGCCAGGCCGCTATTCAGATTGGTTAACGGGTCGTTGGTTTCGAGGCCGTCCACAATGTAGGCGTTCGATAGCGCGGGTAAGCCGTTGAACTGCACGTTGCCGTAACCATTCTGCGCTCCCACGAAATCGTTGCCGCTGCCCGCGGTGTTGATCAAAGCGCCGGGTGCGAATTGCGCCGGGTAGGTCAGATCGGAGCCCGGGTTTGGCAGATCTTCCATGGCTTTCGCAGAGAGCGTGGTGGCCGTGTTCGGGTTATCGGTATTGATCAGCGGGGCTTCACCGCCGACGACCACTTCCGCGCGCGCCGCCGCCACGGCCAGGACGAAGTCCACCGTTTGAGTTTGCCCGACTCCGGCGGGAATGGCCGGCCGGCGCTGCGGCTCGAAGCCCGGCGCGGAAACGTCCAACGAGTACAGACCGGGCTTCAACTGCGGGAAGCTGAACAATCCGTTATCGCCGGTCAACGCCGAGCGGCGCAGGCCCGTGTCTACCCCTGTCAGACGGACAGCCGTACCGGGAATATCCGCTCCTGTCTGGTCCGTGACGCGCCCGGAAATCGCGCTGGTGGTCTCGCCCTGCGCGGCTGCGTTTTGGACAGACGAAGCCACCAGGGCGAGCAACACCCACGACTTTATCAGCAGCTTCATTCCAGTACTTTAGCATAGTTTACAAAATATACAAGCTATAATTAATTTCCTGCGCTTAACATCCATTGGCTTTGTTGGCGCTGGTGCGCGCGCATTTAACATCGGTGAGTACTTCCTGGAACGGATCCGTCAAACTTGCCGTGCTACAATCGCCTTGGTTGCCGAGGTGCCCCCATGTCGCGGCTCTCGATTCTTTCAGGCCTATTTGCGCTTCATGCGGCCGTGATGACCGCCGCATCCCCCGTAGGTGTTTACCTCGCGTTCGACAGACCCCCGGCTAAAGCCGTTCTGGAGGCTATGCAGAAGGAGGCGGCGAGCGTCCTCAGCCCCGTTGGGATCAAGGTCACCTGGCGATTGGTATCCGAGAACAAGGGCGACGAGCAATTCGAGCGCCTGGCCGTGGTGAGGTTCACGGGAACCTGCGCCCCACAAGGCCTTCTTCCAGCGACCACCGACACTGTGGTGCTGGGCACTACCGCGGTGGTTTCCGGCCGCGTGCTGCCCTTCAGCCAGGTCCACTGCGATGCGGTTCGCCGCGTAATGCCCGACATCGAATTTGCGCGCGACCGCCTCGTGGGAGATGCCGCGATGGGCCGCGTGTTGGGCCGGGTGCTGGCGCACGAACTCTACCACGCCGTGCAGGGGACCAAACGTCACGCGTCGTCCGGACTGGGAAAGGCGGTCCAGAGCACCGAAGACTTGGAGTCCCAGAGCTTGCAGTTTAACCGGAGCGATTGGGACGCCCAGCAAGCCGATAGCCGGTGACTCTGCAAATCAGCGATACGCGTGGATCAACTCGACGGTGACGCCGCCGATCGAGTCAGTGCTCATGTACGCATACTGGCCCGATCCCGGCTTGCCCACATCTCCCCAGGCGCCCGACTGCACGGCGCTGTAGCCCAAGGCCTTGTACTCGGCGATGGCTCTATTGAGATCCTCGACGGGCATGCCCAGGTGATGCACGCCCTCGCCATGCGCTTTCAAAAAATCGGCGTAACAGTTGGGCGGATCCTGCGGCGGAATAATCCACTCGAAGGTCGGCTGGCTGTAGCGGTGCCATCCGACATCGAACGAGAGCAGGAGCGGCATACCGTGATAGCGTGAATCGGCGCGCGGGCTGGCCTGCGCGACGGGCATGGCGGGAAATCCGAGGTGCTGCCAATAATCGGAGACCGGACGCGCTTCGCGGATGACGAACGCGATGTGCGAGATCGTCTCGGGCGCGGCTTTGGGCGCGGCGCCGCCGGGCCAGTTGACCAGTCCAAGCACGTACTTGCCCTTCGGCTCACTGTCGAAGAAGGTGAAGTCCGCCGGGCCGCGGCCGGTCTCGATCCGGATATGCTCGAGCACCGGCACACCCAGCGCTTGCAGCCGCTGGACTTCCTTCTTTATCACGTCGCGGTCCGCCGCTTCATAGACGATCGCGAAGATGCCGTCGCCATGACTGGCCAGGAAGTTGTCGAAGGCCGGGTCTCCGCGCTCCGGCTCGAGCATGTCTACGGCGAGGTTTCCCAAATGTCCCCAAGCCATGCGCGCGTGGCCGGAGACGGCCCGGCCATGCTCGTCACCCCGGAACTCGACGCGCCCGAAGGCTTGCACATCGGATAAGCAGAGCTTCGACCAGCCCTCGAGAGGCCCATCGAGATGACGCACCACCCAGAAGACGTGGCCGATGCGCTGATAGATTTGGGGCGGCGTGCTGATAGCCGGCAGCGCGGCCAGAGCGAGTAAGACAGCGAGACGAGAGGTTTTCACTTGAAGCCGGATTGTAGCGCCGTTCAAGCCATGCCCAACACCTGATCCACGACAGCCGTCAGGCGGCGCCAGGCGGCGGTCTCCGCGGCAAGCTTTTTCTGACCCTGCCGCGTGAGCTCGTAATACTTCGCGCGGCGGTTGTTTTCCGTGGCGGCCCAACGCGCCTGGATCCATCCGCGCCGCTCCAGGCGGTGCAAGGAGGGATACAGCGACCCTTGGCGGACTTGCAGCGCGTCGCTCGAGACCTGCTGGACGCGCTCGGAGATCGCCCAGCCGTGCTGCGGTCCCAGGCTCAGCGTCTTCAGGATCAGGAGGTCCAGCGTGCCCTGCGGCAGTTCGATGCGCGGCTCGTCCATTAATTGCCCCTGCACTGCGACACGATCATGATAGCCGCATTCACCGGCATCCCGCATGCGCTACAATGATCAAGTTCTCCCCGAAATGGAACGCGCCAGCAGATTTCTCGGCAAACTCACGTGCAGCGGAGGTCCGATTGAAATCGACGACCTGGCCCGCGCTGCGTGGCCGCTGGCAGTCGGCAAGAAGGTCGCGGCGCGCACGCGTCCGGCGCGCATGGTGCGTACGCGGCTGATCGTGGAAGTGGAAGACGCGGTCTGGAAGAAGCAACTGTTTACGCTCTCGCGTCAGATTCTGGCGAACCTGGAGCGGCACCTGGGCCATGGAGCCGTCGAAGACCTGGAGTTCCGCATCATCCCGGGCCGGCGCGAGCCACAGCGCGCCGAAGTGGCGCAGCCCGCGCTGGCGGCGCTCGACGAAGCGGATGAAATCGCGGATCCGGTGTTGCGCAAGATCTACAAATCCGCGCGCAAGAAGGCGCTGGCGTGAAGATCACGGAAGAAGAAGTCCGCTACGTCGCGGACCTGGCGAACCTGGATTTGACGGACGCGGAAGTGCACAAATTCCGCGCCGACCTCGACGAGATCCTCGGGCATGTCGAGCGCCTGAACGAGATCGACACCGCGGGCGTCGAACCCATGGCGCAGGTGCTGTTTGAGGGCGGCGCAACGGACACCTGGCGCGATGATCGCGAGCGCGCTTGCCTGGGTACAGATGTGGCGCTGGCGAATGCGCCGCTCGCGGGCGCGGGGTATTTCAAGGTGCCCAAGGTCATCGAGCGTTGAGCTATGGATCTTCGCTCGCTCACCATCGGCCAGGTCCGCGACGGTCTGCTGGCGCGACAATTCAGCGCCACTGAACTCACCCGCGACGCGCTCGCGTTCGCCGGGTCGCAAAACTCCCTGACCAGCGCTTACCTGCATTTTTCGCCCGAGCGCGCGCTGGCGGCCGCTGCCGCGGTGGATGAGAAGATCGCAAGCGGCGAAGATCCCGGACCGCTGGCCGGCGTGCCGGTGGCCGTGAAGGACGTCATCGTCACCAAGGGCGTGCGCACCACTTGCGGTTCGAAGCTGCTCGCAAATTACATACCGCCCTATGACGCCACCGCCATTACGCGTCTCGAAGAAGCCGGCGGCGTGATCCTGGGCAAGACCAACTGCGACGAGTTCGCCATGGGCTCGTCGAACGAGAATTCGGCCTTCTGCCCAGTGCGCAATCCAGTCGCGCCCGATCGCGTGCCCGGCGGATCGAGCGGCGGCTCCGCGGCGGCCGTGGCGCAGGGTACCGCGACACTGGCGCTCGGCTCAGACACCGGCGGATCGATCCGGCAGCCGGCGTCGTTCTGCGGCGTGGTGGGCGTCACCCCGACTTATGGCCGCGTCTCGCGCTATGGACTCACGGCCTTCGCCAGTTCGCTCGATCACATCGGACCGCTTGCCCGCACCGTACGCGACGCCGCCACACTGCTGCAGGTGATCGCCGGGCGCGATCCCATGGACGCTACCTCGGCCGCCGCTACGGTGCCGGATTACACCCAGTCACTCGATGGAAGGGTCAAAGGTCTGAAGCTTGGGCTGCCGCGCGAGTATCTAAGAGACTTGGCGAGTGAAACGGGCACGCTGATCGCGGCCGGAGTGGAAACATTGCGGGGGCTGGGCTGTGAGATCCGCGAGATCAGTCTGCCCGCGACCGATTACGCGATCGGCTGTTATTACATTATCGCGACAGCCGAGGCCAGTTCCAACCTGGCGCGCTTCGATGGCGTGCGCTATACGTCGCGGTCCAAAGCTTCCGGTACGCTGAGCGACATGTACCGGCACACACGCGGCGAAGGCTTCGGCGCGGAATGCAAGCGGCGCATCATGCTGGGCACGTATGTGCTGAGCGCGGGTTATTACGATGCGTATTATCTGAAGGCCCAAAAGGTCCGCTCTTTAATTGCGCGGGATTTCGCGCGCGCGTTTTCAGAGGTGGACGCCATCGTGGCGCCGGTTTCGCCTTTCCCGGCCTTCAAGCTGGGCGAAAAGATCGACGATCCGCTGGCCATGTACCTGTCGGACATTTATACGATTACCGGCTCGCTGGCCGGCATTCCCTGCATGAGCGTGCCTTGCGGCCTGACTGCCGGCGGGCTGCCGGTGGGAATGCAGATTCTGGCCAAGCACTTTGACGAACCAACCATGTTCCGCCTGGCTGACGCTTTCGAGCGGGCCAGAGCTAACTGACGCCGGGCACGCCCGGCCGCACATGTACACGAGGAGATGAACGGAGATCGATATGTCTTTTACGCTTCCCCCATTACCCTACGCGAGTGACGCGCTCGAAGTCGCGGTCGACAAGATGACCATGGAGATCCATCACGGCAAGCATCACGGCGCATACGTGACCAATCTGAACAAGGCGCTGGAGTCGGCTCCCGCATTGGCCGGCAAGAGCATCGAGGAACTGCTGGCGAACAATTGCGCCATGGTGCCCGAGAACATCCGCACCGCGGTGCGCAACAACGGCGGCGGCCACATCAACCATTCCATGTTCTGGACCATCATGGCACCCGGCGCCGGAGGCGCGCCGATCGGGCACGTAGCCGAGGCCATTACCGGCACGTTCGGAAGCTTCGACGAGTTCAAGGCGAAGCTGCAGGCTGCCGGCATGGCCCGTTTCGGTTCCGGCTGGGCGTGGCTCGTGGCCACCGGCGGCAAACTGGATATCATCTCCACCGCGAACCAGGATAGCCCCGTGATGGAAGGCAAGTTCCCCGTCATGGGCGTGGACGTCTGGGAGCATGCTTACTATTTGCGCTACCAGAACCGCCGCGCGGACTATTTGGGGGCGTGGTGGAACGTGGTGAATTGGCCCGCCGTGGAAGAGCGCTTTAATTCACACAAGTAGCCCTTCCGGCACCCTGCTTGCCCAGAGACGGCGAGCATGATATAACCTATACGTTATGGAAAACGGCGGCCGATCGATCATCCGTTTGGTCCAAGCAGCCGCCGTGCAGCATCGCCTCGAAGGCATTACCGAGATGCTTCGGGTGGTCACCGAGCAGATGGGCGGCTGGGGCACGCTGCTATGGCTGACCGCTCCGGGTTCTGACATCGAGGCGGGCACTGGCCGTCTGTTCGTCGCAGCCTACTGGATTCCGGCCGAAATTCGCGTCTGGCACGAGCTGAGTTTCGACTCGATGGTTGGCGCGGTGGTGCGGTCCGGGCAGCCTGCCGCGATCGGATGCGACGATCCGCGGGTCGCGGCGCCAGCCCCGAAATTCATGCGCCAGTCGCAGGCTCTCTACATGTGCCTGGCGCCCATAAAGATGCCGGACGATTCGCCCGGCGTACTCGAGGTTTACCGGCGCGAGGATCAGTGCTTCTCGCAGGCGGACATCGATTACCTGGGCCAGGTCGCGGCGGTCTTTCCGTCGTTGCTCGGCAACCTCACCGATCGCGTGGGCTTCAAGATGGTGGACGATGTCTCGGGCATCATTCATCGCGCCGACCCGTGGGAGATCGGCCGGCTGGAGACTTTCCGAAAGGTCGTGGAGCGCATCGACGACTCGTTCTCCTGCCTGGAAGTATCGATTTTTCTGGAAAACCCAACCGAGGCCGAAGGCGTGTACCGGCTGGCTGCCTACAAGCGGGTATGGGAAGGTCCCTGGACAGAGAAGGCGGAATATAAGAAGGGTGAGGGCGCCACGGGATATGTGTGCGCCGGTGTCGAGCCCGTGCGCATCGTCGACCTGGCTCACTACCAGGAGGAACAGGCCTGGATTCAGCACCAGTACCCCGGCCTGAAATGGAACGACTCTCTGCATATCCGCGACCGCGCCCGTGACCACTTCAAACTGGACGATCCCGAAGCCTGCCCTCCGCTGAGCTGGGTGTGCGCGCCGATTCGCACCAACCGTACCACCTGGGGCGCCATCCGCTGCGCCGGCTGCACGCGCGATCCGTTTTATTTCGACGCCTGGCAAGCCAAGTTTCTGGATGGCGTGGCGGTGCGCCTGGGCGCCTGTTGGGAGAACTACCTGCGGAATCTGAGCAAGGAACAGGAACTGCACGGCTGGGAAGCCCTGACGCGGGGCTTTCACGCCATGAACCGTTCCGTGCAGCGCCGCCTCAACAACAAAACCTGGGATGAGGCGGAGTTTTTCCGGGAGGCCATGCGCCTGGCGCACCAGGTAATACCGAACACTGACAACAGCGATGTTCGTCTGGTGGAGGGCAACGAGCTCTTGACTGCCGCGACCTACGGGCGCGGATGGGACCAGCACCCCAAGGGGCAGAAGGCGCACTACACGCTGAAGCCGTACGGGTCGACTTCGTCGTACCTGGTCGCCGAGCGCAAGGGCGTGCTGATCTACGACGATGTGAAGAATGCGCCATACTACAGCCCGAATTTTCCGGAGACCCGAAAGATCATCGAGGCGCCGATGGAGGATGGAGACGCCATCACGGGGGTGCTCTGCATTCGCAGCAACTCGCCGCGGCCTTTCCCCGGAAACGTGAAATTGATTGCCGGGCTGCTCGGCCAGCAGTTGGGGCTCTATCATTCCCTGGCCTCGCAGATCCGCGGCCTGCAAGACCTCGAACGCAAGCACCGCGAGATGATCGAGACGCAGGGCAAGACCATCGGCGACGTCCATCACCAGGTGAAGTCGCCCATCATTTCGTCGTACCGCACGGCGCAGAATCTGATTGCCTCCGGCTCATTTTCCGGGGCGCAGCGCCAGGAACTGGAGCGCCTGCGCGGCCTGTGCAGCAAGGTGGCGCGCGTGGTGCGCAACATGGGCATGTTCTCCGATCTGGCCGGCCAGCGGCCCATCCGCCTGCACCGCACCCTGCTGCTGCGGCACAAGCTGCTGCAGATGCTGCGCGAATCGTGCGCGGATCATGAAGCCCTCACCGATCCCCGGCGCAATATCCGTTTCCGGCTGGAGGAGAAGGGCTTTGAGGACATTGCCGGCAAGGACCGCATCGGCAAAGTGCTGGTGGAAGCCGATTGGCCGCTGCTCGAACAGTCGATCAGCAATATCATGGACAACGCGGCCAAGTACAGCTTTGATGGCACGGTGGTGCGGGTGTGGGGCGGGGTGCAGGCCCGCGGCGCCGAGTTGTTCATCGGGGTCGCCAACGAAGGCCTGGAGGTGAAGCCCGAGGAGGTGCCATTGCTCAAGCAGCGCGGCTATCGCGGCCGGGACGCCGTTGCAGCCACCGGTGAAGGATCGGGCATCGGCCTGTGGATCGTGGACGAGATCATGCAAGCGCATGGCGGCAGGCTGGCGATCACCCCGACGCAGAACGGCATTACCGAGGTTCGCCTAGTGTTTCCCATAACGAAGGGAGTGGAGAAGCTTTCCGATGCTCAAGATCCTCTTGGTCGAAGATGACCACCTGCAGTGCGACTACGTGCGGCAGGCGTTGACGAACGCGTTTGAGGCACAAGTAACCACCATGACCTGCGAGTCGGAGTTTCGCCGCGACTTCGAGTCGATCGCCGCCGACCCGCCCGATGTAGCGGTGCTGGATATCATGCTGCGGTGGGCCAGCCCCAGCCGCGACGCCAACCCAGCGCCTGAAGACGCCACGCCCTACCACGCGGGCCTGAGATGCGCGAAGGCGCTGAGCGCCGATCCGCGCACGCAGGACGTGAAGATTGTCCTGTATTCCGTCCTCCCCAAAGAGGATTTTGCGGCTTCGCTGCTGCCGGAAAATGCGGCTTACGTGGTGAAAGAGCCGGACTGCCAGAACCTGATTGACGCGGTGACCGACTTAGAGGCCAGCGCCGCGAACTGATTAAGCCGCGCCGCGGCTCGACGCGGCGTAGGCCAGAACTTCGGCGTGGATCACGCGCGCTTCGCGAGCCTGCTCGTTGCCGGCCCGGGTCAGCAGTTCATTCACCAGCAGATTCATGCGGGGCTGCCCGGAGAGCCCGGAGCGCTGTTCGTCGACCTGGTCCGATCCGCTTCTGCGAATGCTGGTCGTGGCGAGCCCGCCCGGATTCCAATCGCCCCTGTATTCCGTTCCGCCGAACCGGACACAGATATCGAGCGAGCCATCCGCGGCGCGGTGCCGTTCCACCATCGGGCGCGCCCAAGGCGCCCAGTCCCGCGCCGATTCGACGAGCCGCCGCGCCACTTCGTACTGGTCCAGGCCCGGTATCTTCCAGATCAGCCGCTCGAATTCCGGCAAGCGGTCCGCACCGCCGGTGGTCTCCCAACGCTGTGAAATCCGTCCCAGCGCCCAAAGCACCTTGTCCAGATCCGGCTTCACCGTCAGGTGCCGCACCAGGATTCCCTCGTAGCCCACGATCTCCCGCCCGCGCAGCCACCGATGCCTGCCGCGCTCGATCATCGGCTCCCAGATTTCCTTCAGCGGCTTGGTCTCGCCGAACTGGTTCTGCACCAGGGCACCCTGCAATGCGTCGCGGATGGCGCCCGGGGGTTTGGTGTACTTCACCCGCCTATAGATCTGCCACAACGGCTCACCGAGGAACGCCGGCTGGCGCAGACCGGCGCACGTCCAGTAAAGATTGTTCAGGAAATCGTGCTGGCTGCCGGACACCGGCGCATCCACATCCGGCTGCTCCCCCAGGATGATCGCCAAGCGCTCCGCCAGCCGTTTCTCGAGCGTATCCTGCGCCGGACCCGGAACGGACACGCCGCGCAGCAGCCATTGATACGGCTCTTCTTCCGCGCCCACCGGCGGCAGACCGGAACCCTGTAGCCAGCCGAGTAACCGGTCAATCTCCAGCTTGTCCTCCCAAAGCCACGGGATCATCAATTCCTGCATCCATCGCGTGCGCTCCGGCGCGGTCGGGTCAGGCTCGGGCATCGGGGGCTTCGGAAACAGAATCGGATCGTTGGCCGGTTCGGGCCGGCGCAGCGACTCCGTGGTTACCGCATCCAGTTCCTCGACAAGCGAGCCGAAGGTTTCAAACGAGATCTTCAGGCGGGTTCCCAGCCCTTTCGCGATACGGTCGAGCGTGTCGACCTCCCAATTCGGCAGCTTGTCCCCGTCGGGAGGATTTTCTACCGACGAAATCCGCGGCTGCTTGGTGCCGACCCGCTTCGCCAGTTCTTCCTGGCTCAGCCCGCGCTGCCGCCGTAATGCCTGCACCTGCGCGGAGACGTTGCCGATCAGCGCGCTGGTAGCGTATTGCTCCCGGTAGTCCGGGTCGCGCAGATCCTGGCGCAGACGCTCCTTCCGCTGATTCACACTATCTTCCTTCATATCAATACCGTTCCCGCCACGTGGGGCGGCTGACCAAGGTTTCGCGATGCTCGCTGGCGCGCTCCTCGGCATCCTTCGGACGCAGCTTGTCGCCGACCTCGATGGCGCCTTGCAGGAGCGTACAGTCGTGCCCGGGACCGATCGGCCCCCGGCAGAGAAGAGGCCGCAACTCGCGGTTCTGGCAGCGGAGCCTGAGCTTGTACAACTTCGTGCCACGCAGCGGACCCGCTACCAGCTTTCGGCTGATTAGACCTAAATCCAATGTCCGCAGTTGGTTAACGGCGAAGTCCAGCTTTGCGCGCTCCTGGGGCGAGATGTTCTCTTCCTTGAGCCACGCGCTAATCACGCGACGGCTGCCGCCCACGAGGAATTCCCAGACCTCCCGATTCATAGTCTATCACTTTTCCATAACGTATGCATTATATTTCATGGACAGCTCGCCATCCAGCCCAAAATCTGTGGAGTTCCGTACTTTTCCTGGAGCCGTTGCCAATGATGCCGCCGTTGATCGTCTAGAGCTCCGCCGACCCGGCGAACCATGCGCAAGAGACTGCCGGCGTCGCGCCACTGCTCAATTGAAAAATCGATCTGGCGATGCAGGTATTCGCGGATCCAGCCAGACGGCTCGGAGGGGGGTTCCGAATCCTGCCGCAGGTACATCGCATAACCTCCCGACTCGAGCGGCGCCGCGGGCGGCGATGGGAAATGGTGCGCGTACCAGCCGGCATCCAACTGCGTCGGCCGGTAGAGAATCATTGGCTTTCCCCGCCGCCACACAGGGTAACGGAACACCGCGACCCACGCCGGATCGTCGCTGGGCACGCCCACCGCTTGCAGCCAGCGCTCGGGTTTATCGGGCTCGAGAAAGGGGCGCAGGGAGTCCCATTCCGCGACCCAGGTGGGTCGCACACGTTGCGCGGCGATGCGCTTACTCTTCCGGAAGCGGCTCAGGGCTAATAGAATCGCCTCCAGGAACGGCTCGCGTTGGGCGGCGTCCGTCAAACGGTCATTGAGAAAATCGTTGACCTGCTCGGCACCGCGCGGGCTCGTCTGTACGTATTTTTCGAACTGCGGGATCCGGAAAGTACTCCATCCTTCCCGATACACATTGTCCAGGCGAGTGAGATTCAGCACCGTACCGACGTGCATGCCCTTCCCCAGAGTAATCCGGTTCTCGGCGTTATCGTCGCGCTCATAGGCCGGCTCGATCCCTGCGCCGGATAATGGACGTACCTGATCGGTCTGATAACGCTCGAGGGCCAAATGGACCTGTTCGAAGGCGGGCATATCCCCGGCGAATGCCGTGAACCCCTTAAAACGATCCGCCGAGAGACGATGCTCAGCCAGTAGATTCCGCGCTACGGCACGATGCGGATCGCCCGGTTGGATGGGCAGATCGCAGTATCCATCGAGGAGTTTCGAAACCGGCTGCAGGGGATCGGCGAATGGACACATTAGATCGAGTGCTAAGTGGCAGGTTCAACCAATGTATCACGAACAGTAAGTGAATGTTTCAGAAAAGATAGGATTTCCGTACCCAGGCCGAATCCATCATCAGGGGAAAGGGAATCATGCTGTCGGGCCGCGGCGCGGCGCCCGGCAAGCCGCCGATGCCGTAGGATTGGTCGACTACCTCCATGCGATAACTCGCCGAAGGATTCTGCAACCGGATTTGTAACTCGATGCCCTGGCTGGGAACGTTGAAGTAACATAGCCCCCAGCGCGCCATGCGATAGGCGTAGGCGCGTTGGCCCGGCTTCAAGCCGGAGTAAGCCTTGCCCGCCTCGATCGGCGTGCCATCGACCGTGGCATCCAACACGCGCAGATGCTCGTCGCCATAGATGTACATGCGCGGCGCTTGCCGCGGCGAGCTAATGCGCAGGCGCAGGGTGCGCGATGCGCTGTCGCTCGATTCACTGACGCGCTCAATCAGCGGCGGCGGCAGGCTCACGGCCGGCGCGGGGTGCGTCAGATATTGCCAAGCCATGAACGGCACGAATTGCGGCAATGCGGCGCGCCGCGGATTCGCGCCCAGATAGTGCGCGGTCCAATCATCTTCGTGCTGATCGAGGCTGAACCACACCGCCTTGCCGGTGTCTGTATCGAGGCCGTAGTAAATGCTATCGGTGCGCGGATCCGCGCGGCTGAACCCGGACATCGAAGCGCCGGCGATGAGACACACAGTACATACGGCCGCCGCACCCGCAGGCAGCCACCATCTGCCGGCGTCAGCGATCAGATCGAGACAGGGGATCAGCAGGCCCAACAGCAGCACGGTGGCGAAAGCACCGACGAAGGCCATGCGCATCGTCAGCGACATGAACAGCAACTCGATCGAGGGCGCCATCAGGATGATTCCAGGCAGCGCGGACAGCCACAGGATCAGGACGCCGCCGCGGACCATCGCGATCGCAAGGCCGGCCGTGCAGCAGAGCAGCGGCCACAAAAACAAATAGCTGGCGCCGGGCATAAAAAGGCTGGTCGCCACGGTAAGCAGCAGCCAGCAGAGTAATGCGCCGGCCCACAGGTTCAGCACGCGGGCACGTTTGCGGAGCAGTGCGTACAGCGCGCCGGTCAGCGCGACAGTCAGCGCCACGCTTGCGAGGCGATAGATGCCGGCATGATATGGATCGCCGGCGAAGGCCTGCCAGAATCCTGCCGCCTGCCCTTTCACAAGCGACCACATACCCGTAACGGCTGCGCTCGCGAGGACGATCGCCGCGAGAAAGATCGCGAAACTGGCCAGAATCCCTCCGGCGCTGAGCCTGCGCTTGGCCACACCCAACGCCACAACGGCCGCGAAGGCTAGGGCCGCGAACACCGCCAGCGGTAAGCTCCAACTCGCCGGGTAGACTACGCAGCCGATGAACGGGAGCACGAAGTAAGTCGCGTTGGGACTGCCCAGGTCGCGCAGATCGATGTTACCGAAGCGGCGGGTCAGTGACAGCGCGTAATCACCTTCCTGCTGCAGGCTGCGCGGATCGAGATGCGCGACATCATCGTACTGCGTGTGGTAGTAACAAACATGGTCGATGTAGGCGAAGCCGAGACCCGCGAGTCCGGCCTGCTTATAGAAAGTCAGATCCGTATCGTTCGGCAGTAACTTGTAGGCTTCATAACTGAGCGATGAAGTTACCGGATGCGGCGCGGCGGCCGCGAATTCGCGCACCAGCTTGCCGTTGCCCTCGCTGGTTTCGAACATCATGCCCGGACCGCTGGTGCCGCGAGCTTCGAAATTCAGCACCACGCCGATCTGCTTGATGAGCGGATCATGCTCCAGAAAACCCTTGGCGCCGAGCAGGCCGCCCTCTTCGCTGTCGGTCACCAGGAAGATGACGTCGTTGCGCAGGCGCGGCCCTTGGCGCAGCGCGCGCAGGGTCTCCAGTTCGGCGGCCACGGCATGCCCGTCGTCACTTGCACCGGGACCCGCGGAGACCGAATCGTAGTGACCGGAGAGCATCACTGCCTTGGTGCTGTCAGTGCCGGGCAACCGCGCGACGATGTTCTCGACGGTCGCGGCATTGTAAGGCGAGCCCCAGCGCGGGCTGACCACGGTCGCCTTCTGGATCTCCGGCCGCACGCCGAGCGCGGCGAACTGCCGCACGATGTAGTCGCGCACGGCATCATGCGCCGCGGAACCCACCGGATGGGGCTCACGCGCGAAGGCGCGGATGTGGGCCAGCGCGCGTTCGGCGGAGAAGTCCGTTGTGGGCGCGCTTGCCGGAACCACCGGCGGAGGGCTCACCTGACGCAAGCTGAGCCAGCACGCCGCCACCAGAAAGGCGAGCGTCAGCGGCTTAATCATGCTTGGCGCATTCGAAGTTGGCGGCGTCGTCCGTGCTGCCCGCGCCTTTGTAGCGCGCGACTAAAGGGTAAGCGCACAACGGCCGCGAACGCACCACCGGGCTTTTCGCATCCATATCGTTCTTGCGCTTCACGGCGATAAGCCGCTCGGGCGCGACGCCTTGCTCGACCCAGCGCTCGAGCGCGGCGTCGATGTTGCCATCGGGATCGCCGGTGGCCACGCTGAACTCGCCGAAGCTGTTCGGGCCAGCGCCGCCGCCGCAGTGCTGCATGCCCGGCGCCATGAACAGGCGCACGAACGATTCGGTCTTTTGTGCGCCCATCCTGGCGCGCACGTGTTCGTAATAGTCGACCGTATTCTGCGGCGCGATGGCGGCGTCGCTCCATCCGTGATACAGGATCAGCTTGCCGCCGCGCGCGCGGAAGCGGCTCAGGTCCGGATCGTTCGAATTCAAGTTGCGGCTCTGCTTCGCATCGGCGAGCTTCGTATCGCGATCGGCATTGAACGTGTGATAGTCCCACGAGGCATTATCGAAGACCATGTTCTTGAAGAACTGCGTGCCGAACGCGTACATGAGGCTGTGCTCGGGAGAGTTGCCCGTGATCCAGGGAGCCCATCCGCCGGGCTCGGCCTCGCCGCCGGGAGAGTAGCCGGGGAAGATGCGGCCGTGCGAGCCGCTGCCACCGGCGTATAGCTTCTTCAGCGTGGCGACTTGCGGCGCGGTCAGACAGGTGCCGGAATCCGCACCCTTGCACAGCAGCACATCGGGATCGAAGTGGCATTCGGGCGGATTTTCGATCACGCCGTCTTTCACGCCATCGAGCGAATCGCAGGCGGCCAGCGCAGCATCCTGGATCGCACGCAGCTTCTTCGCGGGGATGTAGCTCTCCGGAGTGCCGGTCAGCGCCAGTTCATCCCAAGCGGCGTTGGCGAGTAAGTGGGTCCAATAATTGGCGGGCGCGCCGGCGATGATGCCGTCGTAATCGGCCGGATAGCGCTGCGCTTCCATGAGTGCCTGGCGGCCGCCATTCGAGCACGAGTTGAAGTAAGACCGCTTGGCAGCTTCGCCGTAGAACGCGTGCAGGATCGTCTTGGCCTTGACCGCGGTTTCGTGAATGGCGCGATAGCCGAAGTCTGTGATCTTCTCCGGATGATCGAGTGCCCACGTCGCATCGGTGCCGCCGGCCTCGTGGCCCGTGTCGGTGGACGCCGTCGCGTAATGGCCGGCGAGCGCGACGCCCAATCCGTCATAACTGATCTCGCCCGCGTAGCCACCGTTGCCCACCCCCTGAAACTTACCATTCCAGTCCGCAGACGGCATCCAGACTTCGAACTGGATATTCGAGTCACTCGATGGTTTGATCACTCCGGTGACGCGGCAGAACGCCGGCAGGTTCTGAATAGGTCTTCCCGTGGGCGGCTTGAACGTGCCTGCGGCGACCGTTTCCGCGCGCGTGATGCTGGTGGCCGGCAATTGGAGCTTGGCCAGATCTTCGCAAGTCTGCGCCGCGTGGGCCGCGGTGCCGGCAATCAAGGCAAGGGCGGCCAGGTGAATTCGAATCGAATTGGACATGGAGGTTCAGCCTCTATTGAATCTACGGTGGTGGATGTTCCGTCTTGCGTCCCATAACGGCCTGTACTTCAGCCAGTCCGCGCCGCGGTTCGGGATCGGCGGGGCGCAGTTTCACCGCTTCGCTATAGTAACGCACCGCATCGGAATATTGGCGATCCGCCTGGCTCTTGCGTGCGAGGCGCAGCGTGGCGGCAAACAGCAGGTCGGCGGCGCGGACGTCGGCGGCGTTCAGTTCGTGCGCGCGGGTCAGCACGCGGTAGGCTTCTGCATCTTCGCCAAGCTTCGCGAGCACCGCGCCATAGAGGAAGTTCAATTGAAAGATATCGGGCCAGCGTTCGACCGCTCTGGCGATTGGCCCGCGCGCATCCGCGAAGCGGCCCATCTGGTAATAAGTGAGCGCCAGGTTGTACTGCATCTGTGGCGCTTGCGGCGCGAGCTCGGCCGCGCGCTGCAACGGGGGAAGCGCATCAGCGAAGTCGCCGTGCTGCCCGTACAGCGTGCCGAGCGCAGTCAGCCGTTCGGCGCTGTCCGGATCGTACATGCGCTGACAGACTTCGCGGGCCTCGTCGCGCGAGCCGGTATCGAGCTTCTGCGCGCATTGAGTCCGCAGCAGAGTATCATCCACATCGTGCCGGCGCAGCTCGGCGGACTTGGTGAACGCGGCCTTGGCTTCCGGCTCGCGGCCCTGCTTGCGATAGACCAGCGCCAGTTGATAGGCGGCCAGACTGTCGCCTGGGTTGATTTCGGCCGCGCGCTTCAACCACTTTTCGGCCGCGGCCAGATCGCCCTGCTTGGAATACGCGAGACCCAGGTAATACGCCGTGTCCGGAAAAGGCGGCTTGGCGGCCGCGGTAGTGAGATTGCGGACCGCACCGGCGAAGTTCTGATCCTGCAAGTCGAGCCGTCCCAGGTAATACGCGATGTTAGGCTGATCGCCCGCCGCGCTGCGCACAGCTTCAAACTCGCGGCGGGCATCGGCCGATTGTTTCAGCTCGAACAGCGCGACGGCCAACGGAAAACGGGCGCGCATCACCAGCGCCGGGTCGAGCTTCAGCGCGGCACGGAACTCGGTAGCTGCAACGTCGTAGCGATCCTGACGGAGCGCGTCGTAACCCTTGCCCAGATGCGCCTCGGCTGTATCCGTGGACTGCGCCGCGGCGATCGCGACGATCGCCACAGCAGGGATGATGCGCCACATTATCGCCGCAGGAGCTTGAATCCGATTTCGCGCCCCAGCCCCTGCTGGTACGCGAGCGAGATCCACAGCAATGCGAAGGGCTCGAGAAGCCGCGCCTGGGAAAGCGGACCGGCGTCCACGGCATCGAAGCCGAGATCTTCGATCAACGGCCGCACAGTGTGCTTCGCGCCGGCGTCGTCGCCGCAATAGAACATCACGGACCGGTCTGCGCCGAATGCCGGATCGGCCATGATGTTGTAGCCGACGGTATTGAACGCCTTCACGACTTTGCCGCCGTGCGCCCACTCGGCGACGTGTTCGGCTGCCGACGAGCTGGTGCCGATCTCGAGGCCCGACAGATCCGGCCGCAGCGGATTGGTGGCGTCGATCAACACCTTGCCGATCAGGCCGTCGAAGCTCTCAAGCACCGCCCTGGTGGCCATCCACGGCGTGGCCACTAACAGCACTTCCGCTTGGCCCGCCTCGCGGAAGGTACCCGCTTTGGATGGCTGGCCGTCGGGGCGGGTGGCACGCGCAGCCAGCGCCCGCAACTCGTTACTCTCGGGATCGCGTGAGCCGAAGATCACGTGATGTCCGGCCCGCGCCCAGTGCGTCCCGAGCGTTCCACCCACATTACCCGAACCAAGAATACCGATCGTCATGGCCGCACCGGGTCAGCCTTCCTTGCGCATCGAGTAGCGGTCGAGCTCCTTAATCAAGGGCCTGGCGACTTCCGGAGGGGTCTTCTGGGTCATGAGCACTTCACGGCTGCTCAGCTTAGCCCCGTACAACTCCATGTTCGCATCGCGATCCGGACGCAGCGTTGCGCCGTTGAGCGCGATCCCCGCGAACAAGCCTTTGCTGCGCGACCACGCCAGGATCTCGGCAGTCATGTAAGCATCGGTGTTCGCCGCGGCCGTGCGGCCTACCGGTCCGGCGGCTACGCTGGCGTCGGCGCCGAGGGTGAACTTATCCTTATCCAGATCCTTCATGCCGTGCTTGTTCATGATGAGCATCACGACGTCCGTCGCGGATCCGCCGATTTGAAAACCAAAGCTGCCGCCTTCCACGCGCACCGCCGCCGGCGCGCCCCATCCCATGCTTTCGCCCTGACGGCAGATCACGAAACCCTTGCCATACTGGCCGCCCACGATGAACGCGCCTTTCTTGAGCGACGGAACGATGGCTACGCAATAAGCCTTGTTCAGCAGGTCCTGTGGGATACCCTGATCCGGCGTCGCCATGATTTCGTGAAGAACTTCGGCGGCATCTTGCAGACGTTCCGCGGCGGTGTTCGCAAACAGGCCCATCGACGAACAACTCAGGGCAGTGACAATCAACAACGCTTTCTTCATTCCTTCTCCTCCTGAGACATTATCGCGCAGTCACTACGGTTGGGTCGTGCACGGTAGAATCGTAATGTCATGAAACGCTCAGGATTCGCCGACCTGCCGCTGCATGGCGGGCATGTTCCGGCGTGGCTCGCCGAGCGCATGACGAAGCTGGGAACGGGCATCGCCGAAAGTATTCTGTATCACTACGGGCCTTCGGAGTTTCTTACTCGCTTGAGCGATCCATTCTGGTTTCAGGCGCTCGGCTGCGTGATGGGGATGGATTGGCACTCTTCGGGAATTACCACGTCGGTGTTGGGCGCGCTCAAACGTGGACTGAATCCCCGGGCGGCCGAGCTAGGCATTCACATTTGCGGCGGGCGCGGCCGTCACTCGCGGAATACTCCTGATGAGCTGCGGGTGGTTGCGGAGCAACGCGGACTGGATGGCGAGTCACTGATACGCGCGAGCCGCCTGGCGGCGCGGGTAGATAACAACGCGATCGCGGACGGATTCCAGATCTATCAGCACACATTCATTGTCACGGCCGCGGGCGAGTGGGCTGTCGTACAACAGGGCATGCAGCCGGAGCGCGGCCTGGCGCGCCGCTATCACTGGCATTCGGCAAACGTACGCGACTTCACGTGCGAGCCGCACACCGCGGTAGTCGGCGAACATCAGGGGGACATCATGAACCTGGTGGATCAGCACGCGGGGGCGGCGCAGGATGCGCTGCTGGCGATCGTGCGCGAGCATCCGGAGGCGACGCTTGGCGAGGCACGGCACTTGACCGTTCCACGGCATCACGACGTGCGCGCGGAGAATGTCGACCTGCGGCGGCTCGGCGCGGTGTTGGCCGTGGCCTATGAGCGCGAGTTTCGCGACTTTGCATCGCTGCTGCTGCTCGAGAATCTCGGCCCGCGCACGCTGCAATCGCTCGCACTGATCGCCGAGGTGGTGCATGGCACGCCCACGCGCTTCTCCGATCCGGCGCGCTTTTCGTTCGCGCTGGGCGGCAAGGATGGGCATCCGTTCCCGGTGCCGTTGAAGACTTACGACGAATCGATCGGCGTGCTGCGGCGCTCGCTCGACCGAGCGAAGGTGGGCGATACGGATAAGATCGAAGGCTTCGCGCGGCTGGATCGCTTCGTGCGCGCGGTCGAACGGCGGTGCGATCCGCAGGCCGATTTCGACCGACTGGTGGCGCACGAGCGCGCGATCTCGCCCGCGCTGGGCGGCCGCACCGCGCAGTTGCGCCTCTGGGACTGATATCCTGGAGCAAAGGCGTACGTATGCGTTTCCGGAACGCGCTGTGCGGAGTGGGACTGGGCATCGTGTTCCTCGCTGCGCTTTACGCCTTCCAGCGCCCCTTCCGCCAGTTCCCCGGCGTGGAGTACGAGAACTTCGAGCTTCCTCAGGATTGGAACCAGCGCGGCGAATGGGCCT
Organism: Bryobacteraceae bacterium; assembly: GCA_035541265.1. GTDB lineage: Bacteria > Acidobacteriota > Terriglobia > Bryobacterales > Bryobacteraceae > Bog-159. The sequence goes on along the minus strand of DATKNQ010000131.1, from coordinate 7,583 downwards.
TTGCCCGCCTGATGTATCCGCCCGGCCCGAACGACGGCTATGCCGGCCGCTTCGACGGCGACTGGCGCGAAGGCTTGTCGCTCTGGACGCAGGACTATCCGCGCGCCGACCGGCACTTTTCGCTGGCCCTGCGGCGGCTGACGCGCATCAGCGTGCGCTCGGTCGAGCAGCCGGTGAACCTGGACGAAGGCGACGCCTACGATTGGCCGTGGCTGTATGCGGTGCAGGTCGGCGAGTGGGGCCTGACCGATCAGCAGGCCAGGGAACTGCGCGAGTATCTGCTGCGCGGCGGCTTCTTCATGGCCGATGACTTTCACGGCGCGTTCGAATGGGAGATGTTCGAGCAGCGCATCAAGCGCGTGTTTCCCGACCGGCCCATCGTGGAGATCGAAGACAAGGACGCCATCTTTCACACGGTCTATGATCTGGATCAGCGTTTCCAAGTGCCCGGCGCGGCGCACTTACGGCTGGGTTATAAGAACGGCGGCATCGGCGCGCACTGGCGCGGTATCTACGACGATAAGGGCCGTATCATGGTGGCTATCTCGTATAACTCCGACTTAGGCGATGCCTGGGAGTGGGCCGACGATCCCGGCTATCCGGAGAAGTTTTCGGGGCTGGCCGTGCGCCTGGGTGTCAACTACGTGGTTTACGCGATGACTCACTGACAAGGCGGTCAGTGGCGGGCGAAGCGGCGCAGGCGCAAGATCTCGACTAGGGAAATATAGACGTCCACGATGCCGAGTCCGCTGACGGCGCCACGCAGGTAGGCGTTGCTCCAATAAGCGCGCCATTCCGGAAACAGCGATGAGAACAGGTTGCGGTCCCAGAAATTGGACCACGGAAAGATGACCAGAAACATCCCCAGTTCCATGCAGAAGATGATGAAGATGAGGGCCGAGACTTTGTGGTACCAGCGATAGTGGGGCTCTGCGGTAGTGGGCGACGGAGCGGGGATGGGGTCGGTCATGACGCGGCTTCCAAATCGCCAAACAAACCCAATTGGGCGCCGGCCCAGGGGTCGTAATCAATCGGGAATAAGGACCGCTCGCGCACCGGCTCGAAGCTCAGGCGATGCAGCGGCGTGGGCCCGTATTGCTCGAGCGCGCGGGTGTGCTCGGGGGTGGAGTAGCCTTTGTGGCTCGCCAGCCCGTATTGCGGAAATACCTCGTCCCAAACTCGCATAAGGCCGTCGCGCCAGACTTTGGCGACGATCGACGCCGCGGCAATCGCGTGGCATTGCGCGTCGCCCTTAATGAGCGGACGTTGTGGCGTCGGGATCGATAGGGGCAAGGCGTCGGTCAAAATAAAATCCGGGGCGGGAGTGAGGCGGGCGACAGCCATTTCCATCGCCATGCGGGAGGCCTGATAGATGTTGATGTAGTCGATGGTGGCCGCATCCACGGCCGCCACGGACCACGCCACGGCACGCTCGCGGATACGCGCGGCAAGCACGGTGCGGCGCTCGGGTTCGAGTTGTTTGCTGTCGTTCAATCCGCGGACCGGCCGGTCGGGAGAAAGAATGACGGCGGCGGCGACGACCGGGCCGAACAACGCGCCGCGGCCCACTTCATCCACACCGGCGACAGCCTGGAATCCGCGCGCGCGCAACTCGCGCTCAAGCGTTCCTTCGCAACGAAATGGCGTCACCGGCTGTGCGGCCCGCATGGGAGCCTCAGGCCGCGCTAGACGCGCTCCCTCAGACGTGCTGCTTTACCTTTCAGCCCCCGCAGGTAGTACAGCTTGGCGCGCCGTACGCGGCCGGTGCGCACCATGTCGATGTGGTCGATCACGCGCGCGTGGATCGGGAAGATTCGCTCGACGCCCTGGCCGAAACTGACCTTGCGGACCGTAACGGTTTCGCCCATGCCGGTATTCTTGCGAGCGATGACGGTCCCCTCGAACGCCTGCAAGCGCTCCTTGTCGCCTTCCTTAATCTTCACGTGCACGCGAATCGTGTCGCCCGGCCGGAACTCGGGAGTGTCGGTGCGCTTGTTCTTGTTAATCAACTTCGTCAGTACTGCGTTAGTCATGTTTTTTGCCTAATCTCCTATTCTAGCGTGGCCGGCCAGCAAGTCGGGCCGCAGCCGTCCGGTTTTCTCCAGAGCGGCCTGCCGCCGCCATTTGCGAATCTCTTCGTGATTGCCGCTGAGCAATACCTCCGGCACCTTCCAGCCGCGAAACTCCGCGGGCCGCGTGTACTGCGGGCAATCCAGCACGCCCGCCGCGTGACCGGCTTCCTGAAACGACTCGAAGACGGCCGACGACTCGTTGCCGAGCACGCCGGGCAGCAGCCGCGCCACCGCGTCAATGACCACCGCGGCCGCCAGTTCGCCGCCGCTCAAAACATAATTCCCGATCGAGGTTTCCATGTCGGCCAGATGCTCGGCCACGCGCTCGTCGACACCTTCGTAGCGGCCGCAAATCAACAGCAGCTCCGACAGGCCGGCTAGTTCGTTCGCCACCTTCTGATCGAAAAGTCGGCCGGCCGCCGAAAGCAGCACCGTCCGGCGGCCCGGCGCGCGCTCGGGAAAGATCGACTCCGCGGCCAGAAACAACGGCTCGGGCTTGAGCAGCATGCCTTCGCCGCCACCGAACGGCCGGTCATCCACGGTCTTATGACGATCGAACGTCCAATCGCGCAGGTTGTGAATGCGGATCTGGAGCGCGCCGGCTTCGCGCGCCCGCTGGATGACGCCATGCGCGAACGGTCCCGCGAAGAACTCGGGGAAGATCGTCAGCACATGGAAGATCACGCCTGGTTCAATTCCTTCAATCCCGGAGGGAGATTCACGATAATGCGCCGGGCTTCCGGCTCGATGGCCACACAGATTTCGCGCACAAACGGAATCAACAATCCACCTTCGACTTCCAAAACGCCGGAGGAGCCGCCATCCTGCAACGCGGTCACACGGCCAAGCGATGCGCCGCTTTCGCGCTCCACCACCTCACAACCGATCAAATCCGATTCGTAGTATTCGCCGGGGTCGAGCGCCATGCGCTCCGCGCGCGGGACGCGGACTTCGCACCCTACCAGCGGCTCGGCGTCGGAAATGGTATCCACACCGCGGAATTTCAGGATCAGCCGGTTTTCATGAAACCAGGCTTCTTCCACCTCGCGGCGGGAACCCTCGGGGAACAGCACTACCTCGCGCAGACTCGCGTAGCGCCCCGCCTTACTGAGCGGTATCGCGGTAAGTTCGCCGCGGTTGCCGCGCACGCGGCCGAGCAACGCTACGGTAACCCAGTCCTGGTCTGACGCGGATGCCGGGGGGCCGGAGCTCACTCCAGGATTTCCAGCGTGAAGCGCCGGTTCAACTTCATGCCGGCAGCTCCCAAAATCGTGCGAATGGAGCGCGCTGTTCTGCCCTGTTTGCCGATCACCTTCCCGAGATCGCTGGGCGCAACCCGCAATTCCAGAACAGTGACCTGCTCGCCCTCCACTACCCGAACAACAACTTCTTCGGGGATGTCCACTAGAGCCTTCGCGATATCCTCAATCAACTCTTTCATCAACCCCGCCTCTCTCCTTCTTCATCGTACCAAAGGCGGCGGGCCTGCTTGCCGGGTAGAAAGCCTACCACTCGTTCTGTTTGTTACACTTAACAGCCGTTCTTAAGCGGCCGGTTAGGCGGCTGGCTGGGGATTGTTCCGGATGAGGCGCGCGACGGTATCGGAAACCTGGGCTCCGTTCTTGGTCCAGTAGGCGATGCGCTCGTGATCGAGCGTGACCTTGGACGGATCGGTCAGCGGATTATAGTGCCCCACGACTTCCAGGTTGCGGCCGTTGCGGGCCCGCTCCTTTTCAATTACCACGACGCGATAAAACGGCTTTTTCTTGGCGCCAAATCGCGCCAAACGGATCATTAACATTCACACTCCTAACAGATTTGGTAATTTCATTTTGCCCAATTTCTTACCCAGCAGGCCGCCGGAGAAGCTCTTCATCATCTTGCGCGCCTGGGCGTATTGCTTGAGCAACTGGTTGACTTCCTGCACGCTCGTGCCGCTACCCTTGGCGATGCGGCGGCGCCGGCTGCCATTCACGATCATGTGATTGGCGCGTTCCTTGGGCGTCATGGAATCGATGATGGCCACCACGTGCGTGATTTCTTTTTCATCGACCTTGACGTTCTTGAGATCTTTCAGAATGCCCACCTGCGGCATCATCGAGAGCACGGATTCGAGCGGGCCGAGCTTCTTGAGCTGGCGGATCTGATCGCGGAAATCGTCGAGCGTAAACTCGTTATCGATGAGTTTGCGCTGCATCTCAACGGCCTGCTTCTTATCGATGACCTCTTCCGCTTTCTCGATGAACGAGAGCACATCGCCCATGCCGAGGATGCGGGAGGCGGCGCGATCGGGATAGAACGGCTCGAGCGCGTCGAACTTCTCGCCCACCCCGACGAACTTGAGCGGCTGGCCGGTGACGTGGCGGATGGAGAGCGCCGCGCCGCCGCGGGCGTCGCCATCCATCTTGGTGAGGATCACGCCGGTGATGCCGATTTTCTTGTGGAACTCGTCGGCGGATTTGACGGCGTCCTGGCCGGTCATGGCGTCGGCCACGAACAGGATCTCGACCGGCGAGAGCTGCGCTTTCAGCTCTTCGAGCTCGGTCATCAACTGATCGTCGATGTGCAGGCGGCCGGCGGTATCGACCAGCAGCACATCGTAGCCGGTGTTGGCGGCTTCTTTGCGCGCGGAGCGGACTATGTCGGCGGGCAGCGTTTCTTCGGGTGTGCCCGCGTAGATGGGGAGCTTCACATCGCGGGCGATGACGCGCAGTTGCTCGCGGGCCGCGGGACGGTAAACGTCAACCGAGACCATCAGCGGACGATGGCCGTTCTTCGAGAGCCAGCGCGCCAGCTTACCGGTGGAGGTGGTTTTGCCGGAGCCCTGCAGGCCTACGATCAGGATGGCGGTGGGCGGCTCGTTGGCGAAGCGCAGCTTGGATTCATGGCTGCCGAGGATTTTGATCAGCTCGTCGCGAACGATCTTGATGACTTGCTGCGAGGGCGACAGCGCCATGAGCACTTCTTCGCCCATGGCCTTCAGCTTGATGTTTTCGATGAGCTGCTTGACGACCCGGAAGTTGACGTCGGCTTCGAGCAGCGCCACGCGGATCTCGCGCAGGGCGGCTTCCATGTTTTCAGGCGTCAGCTTGCCTTCACCGCGCAGGTTCTTGAAGACCCGCTGTAACTTGTCGGAAAGATTATCGAACATGAATCAGGCAGACCTCACCGTCTGCGGCTAGCGAGGTAAATCTAATTATGACACAGGGGGCTGGGGATCGGGGGCTGCTGGCTGGGGTTTTGATATGCTCGGCTTTATGGCCTATCGGCGGTACAGGGACGTGGGCGGGACTTCCGGCGGATTGGGCGACTTCCTGCTCGGCTTCGCTTTGACTTGCGTGGGCGCTTATCTGCTGACCAACCAGGTGACGGTGGCGGGCTCGTATTGGAATTTCTGGGGCGGCAACACGTTCGGCGTCACTCTGATTCCGATGCTGATCGGCGTCGGCCTGCTGTTCCGTGACGGGCGCAGCCTGATGGGCAAGCTGCTGGCGATCGCCGGCGCGCTGTTCATCGTGGCCGGGGTGATCGCCAACATGCATATCTACTTTCAGCCGACCAGTTTGTTCAACACCATCGTGATGCTGGTGCTGATGGTGGCCGGGCTGGGGCTGATCGCGCGCGCCATGCTGCCGCACGCCAAAGACTGAAGCGGCGCCGCTGTGTTTTCATATTGGATGTGCCTGTTTCCACTTTCAGTTTTCCTACTACGATTCTGTTCGGCGCCGGTGCGGTCGAACGCCTGCCCGGCGAGTTGGCGAAGCGCGCCATCTCGCGTCCGCTGCTGGTGACCGATGCGAGCCTGGCGCGGACGCCGCTGTTCGCGCGCGTGGCGGCGCTGGCGGGCGGTGCGGTGACGTTCACCAGCGTGGAACCGAATCCGACCGAGCAGAACGTGCTCGATGGCGTGGCTTGTTATCGGCAAGCGGGCTGCAACGGGATCATCGGCGTGGGCGGCGGGTCGCCGCTCGATGCCGCCAAGGCCATCCGGCTGAAGGTCACGCATGAGCTGCCGCTCGCCGATTACGACGATCTGCTGGATGGCGGCGAGCGCATCTCGGCGAACGTGCCGCCGTACATCGCGATTGCGACTACGTCGGGGACGGGCAGCGAAGTGTCGCGCTCCACAGTGATCACGATCGCGGCGACCAATCGCAAGACGGTGGTCTTCAGCCCGCACCTGATTCCTTCGGTGGCGATCGCCGATCCGGAGCTGACGCTCGACCTACCGCCGCACCTGACGGCGGGCACCGGCATGGACGCATTCACGCACAACGTGGAAGCGTACATTTCGAAGGGCTATCATCCGATTTGCGATGCCATCGCGATCGATGGGGCGCGCATGGTTTGGGACAGCCTGCCACGCGTGATGGCGAACCCGCGCGACCTGGAGGCGCGCGCGCAGATGATGATGGCGTCGATGATGGGCGCGATCGCGTTCCAGAAGGGCCTCGGCGCGACGCATTCGCTGGCGCATCCGCTGTCGTCGGAATGCGGGATGCATCACGGCACGGCGAACGCGGTGATGCTGCCGTTCGTGCTGGAGTACAACCGGCCGGCGGTGGCGGAGCGGCTGGGACATCTGGAGGCGCGGTTCGGCGGCGGGGAGATCGCGGCGCAGGTGCGCGAGTTGAACCGGCAGGTGTCGATCGGGCCGCGGCTGCGGGATTATGGCGTGGCCGAGGCGGCGCTTCCGGCGCTGGCGGACAAGGCGATTCAGGACGGCTGCCATCAACTGAATCCGCGGCCGTGCACGCGCGCGGAGCTGCTGGCGCTCTATCGTGCGGCCTGGTAGACGATGGTAATTCGCGGGCGGTATGCGAATTGTGCGCGTCCGGCGCTGAAAACCGCTAAAATATCGGTGACACAAATGCAGGTTTTGCAGGCGGGACCACATAAGCTGATCTTCCTGGAATTAGAGCCGGAGCTGGTGACGAACATCGCCAAACAGGCCGGATTCGATACCAAGCTGAAGGAAACGCAGCGCAGCATCACGCTGGAGCTGACTGCGCCGGGGAGACAAGCGCCGCTACTGTTGTTCGATGCGGCCGATCCCGCGAACCTGGGCTGGTTTTCGCGCTGCCAGTTTTACGTGGACGGGCGCAGCGGCGGGGTGATGCAGACGCCCATCAGCCTGGCGAACAAGCGGGACCGTGGCGGCAAGGCGCAGCCCAATTCCGTGCGGGTGAATATCTCGAAGGAGCTGCCGGCGAGCTTCCGTCTGCCGGGCAAGCAGCCGCTGACCGAGCAGGTGCTGTACGCGCTGCTGTTCAATTTTTTGAACGCGCTGATGAAGACCGGGGTCGCGGTGTGCGGGGGGAATGCGGTGCAGGCGCTGGCGGGGCGGACGGAGGGGATTGGGCCCCGGAATTGAAGTGAACCCTTGGAGTGAGACACGAAGTTAAGGGGGTTATCGCCATTGGCTGCCAAAACCTTGCCGGCGAGGTTGCGGTTGATCCACTCTGGGAGTACCTGAGCGGAGGATAGGGCCACGCAGGGATGCGACCCGAG
>DATKNQ010000130.1:0-17053 GCA_035541265.1 Bryobacteraceae bacterium | reverse complement strand
GAAACCGTGGGCTTCGTCTTCCAGCAGTTCCATTTGATCCCGCACCTGACCGCGCTCGAAAACGTGATGCTCGCGCAGTACTTCCACAGCATGACGGATGAATCCGAAGCCCGCCGCGCCCTCGATCGCGTGGGCCTGGGCGATCGCGCGCGGCATCTGCCCTCCCAGCTTTCGGGCGGCGAGCAGCAGCGCGTGGCCATCGCCCGCGCGCTGGTCAACGACCCCAAGATCATTCTGGCCGACGAGCCCACCGGCAACCTGGATGCCGCCAACGAACACATCGTGCTCGACCTGCTGACCGAGTTGCACCAGCAGGGCCGCACTATCCTGATGGTGACGCACGACGACCAAGTCGGCCGCCGCGCGGATATCCGGTTCGACCTGGAGCACGGCCGCATCGTCGAAACCACCGATTTCACCATCGAAGAGAATCGCGACTTCGACGAAGTCCTGGAGCAGTTGTGGGCCGCGCGGGAAGGCTCTTTCCACGAAGAACCCGAGCATTTCACCGCCGCGCAGCATCGCAAAGTCTGCACCCTGATGGCGCGCATCGGACTGGTCGAAATGCACGGCGCCGAGGTCGCGTTCACCCCGCGCGGCGAGGAGCGCGCTCGCAGCGTCATCCGCCGCCATCGCCTGGCCGAGCGCCTGTTCATGGACGTGTTGGCCCTGCGCGACGAGGGATCGATCGAAAGCAACGCCTGCACCTTCGAGCACATCCTGAGCCACGAAGTCACCGACCGCATCTGCACCTTCCTCGGGCATCCGCGCACCTGCCCACACGGCAGCCCGATTCCGGAAGGCGATTGCTGCCTGGAAGCGCGCGGCGTTTCGCCGGCCTGCGCCGAAGAGACCTTGGCCGGAGCAAAGTAGCCAGTACCGCTTTCCTATTGCCATCCCATACGGCATCTGTTACCATTCCTATGGGTAAACAATAGGATGAGCAAAGCGGATGTGTGGCAGGGCACCCTGGCCCTGATGGTTTTGAAGACCCTCGACACGCTGGGCCCGCTGCACGGCTACGGCATCGCCCGGCGCATCGAGCAGACCAGCGGCAATCTCCTAGCGCTCAACTATGGAACGCTGTATCCCGCGCTCCTCAAGCTCGAACAGGAAGGCTCGATTTCCTCCGCGTGGGGCGTCTCGGAAAACAACCGCAAGGCCAAGTTCTACAAGCTGACCCGCCGCGGCCGCCAGCAATTGTCCCACGAAACGCGCGACTGGCAGCAGACCACCGCGATCCTCGCCCGCTTCCTCGCGCCCTCGGGAGACGCCGTATGAAATCCCTGCGCGCCTGGCTGGTCCGCCTCTCGGGCTTGTGGACAGCCGCGCGCCGCGACCACGACATGTCCGACGAGCTGGAGTCCCATCTCCAGATGCACATCGACGACAACATCCGCGCCGGGATGCCGCCGGCCGAAGCCCGCCGCGCCGCCATCCTGAAACTCGGAGGCATCGAGCCGATCAAAGAAGCCTGGCGCGACCGCCGCGGCGTTCCCGTTCTCGAAAATCTGGCGCGCGACACGCGCTACGCGATCCGCCAGTTGCGCAAGAGTCCCGCCTTCACCGCCACCGCGGTGCTAGTTCTGGCGCTGGGCATTTGCGCCAGCGTGGCGATCTTCGCCTTCGTGGATGCGGCCCTCATCCGGCCGCTCCCTTATCGCGATCCCGCGCGCCTGGTCGGCCTGTTCGAACAGATTCCGCTGTGCCCGCAATGCCCGCTGTCTTATCCCGACTACCTCGATTGGAAACGTCTGAACAAAGTCTTCACCTCCGTCGAAGCCTTCGAAGGCACCGGCGTCTCGCTCCGCACGGACACGGGCGCGGAAATGGCCCAAGCCGCCGTTGTCACCTCGGGATTCTTCCGCACGCTCGGCATCGCGCCAATCCTGGGTCGCGACTTCCGTGCAGGCGAAGATACGCCCGCCGCCCCGCGCACCGTGCTGCTCAGCTACGCCGCCTGGCAGAAACGCTACGCCGGCAGCGCCGCCGTGCTGGGCCAGACCGTCACCCTCAACGGCGAAGCAAACACCATCATCGGCGTGCTGCCGCGCGGATTTTATTTCGCCGCCACCGGACCCGCCGAGTTCTGGACCGCGCTGCATGTAACGCCGCATTCCTGTTACGAGCAGCGCGGCTGCCACAGCCTCCACGGCCTGGCCCGCCTGCGCGACGGCGTCTCCGTCCGCGCAGCCGATAGCAACATGAAGCTGATCGCCGGTGAACTGGAGCGCCAGTATTCCAGTAATCGCGGCCAGGGCGCCGCAGTCATTTCTCTCGTCGAACTGGATGTCGGCCGCCTCCGCCCCATCCTGATTGTGCTGCTCTGCGGCGCGGGGCTCCTGCTGCTGATCGCCTGCGTGAACGTCACCAGTCTGCTGCTGGTGCGCGCGGAATCCCGCAAGCGCGAGATGGCCGTGCGTAGCGCGCTGGGCGGCTCGCGCGCGCGACTCGTCACCCAGTTCATCACCGAAGCCGCCGTGCTGGTCGCCGCCAGCGGCGCGCTCGGCCTCATCGCGGCGCGCTGGCTGATCCGCATCCTCGTCAGCCTGATCGGCGCGCCCCAACTGGCCGCCATGCCATACCTCAACGGCCTTGACCTGAACCCACGCGTCGTAGCTTTCGCCGCCGCGGTTGCCCTCGTCACGCTCGCGCTTTTTTCCCTCGCGCCTGTCTCGCGATCGTTCTTTCCAGACATCCGCGCCGGGCTCATGGAAGGCGGACGCACCTCAGCAGGCACCGTCTGGCGGCGCTTCGGAGCCAACCTGGTCGTGCTCGAATTGGCAACCGCCGTTGTCCTGCTGGTAGGCGCGGGCCTGCTGGGTAAGAGCTTCTACCGCATCCTGTACGTCGACATGGGGATGCAGCCCGAGCATCTGGCCACCATCCGCGTTGCCGAGCCAAATGCGGTGCACAACGACAACAAGAAGATCGTGGCTCTCGCGCACGACGTCCTGCGCCAGACCGCCGCGCTGCCGGGCGTCGAATCCGTGGCCCTCACCACGACGCTGCCCGTAGCCGGCGGCAACACCATGTGGATTCGCGTGCTCGGCCACCCGTATCACGGGGAGCACAACGAGGTCGGCTATCGCGAAGTGAGCGCAGCTTATTTCACGACGCTGCGCGCCAAGTTGCTGCGCGGCCGTTATTTCACCGATGCCGACGACGCCACCAGGCCGCCAGTGATCATCATCGACCGCGCGTTTGCCGAAAAATATTTCCCCGGCGAAGACCCCATCGGCAAGCAGATGGTCTACGCCGGCTCATCCACGGACCATCCGATGACCGTAGTCGGCATCGTGGATAACATCAAGGAAGGCCCCCTCGACCAGAACACGTGGCCGACGATGTACGTCGTCTTCGACCAGGATCCCGACGATCGCTTCACCTTAGTCGTGCGCGCCGCGCATGCCGAGCAGGCGCTGTTACCCACCCTCGCCTCGAGCATTCATCGACTCGATCCGGGCACGGCGACGTTCGATCCCATGACCATGGCCGACCGCATCAACAACACGCCGGCAGCGTACCTGCGGCGCGGCTCGGCCTGGCTGGTCGGCGGCTTCGCCTTCTTCGCGCTCCTCTTGGGCTCCGCCGGACTCTACGGCGTGATCGCCTACTCCGTCGGCCGCCGGACGCGCGAGATCGGCGTGCGCATGGCCCTCGGTGCGCGCCCCAGTTCTGTCTACCGCCTCGTCCTCAAAGAGGCGGGAATGCTGATCGCCGCCGGCCTCGCCATCGGACTGGCCTGCTCCGTTGCCGCCGCGGGCCTGTTGCGCAGCCTGTTGTTCGGCGTCACCCCGTCCGACCCGCAGATCATGGCAGCCGTCGCCGTGCTGCTCGGCTTCGCGGCGCTGCTCGCCAGCTTCATCCCCGCCCGCCGCGCCGCATCGGTGAATCCGGTCGACGCCCTGCGCGCCGAATAACAGCCCAAAATATTGCCTTCGCCCCATCTGCCGGCGCGTATTTGCTTGCGAGAGGCAGGCAGAATACATGAAGTACGCGGTTATCGCATTCGCATTACTGGTCCCGGCATGGGCACAGGAAATCAAGTTCCCGGTCAATCTCGACGCCCTGGCGGAAAAAGCGGCGTCTTCCACAGTTGTCACTCTGGATAAGTCCATGCTGCGCTTCGCCGGTAAATTCATCGACGATCACGACGGCGACGCCGGCGAATTCCGCAGGCTCGTCGCGGGGCTCGATAACGTCTACGTGCGCAGCTTCGAGTTCGACCACGAAGGCGAATACAGCGCGGCCGATGTAGAATCCGTCCGCACCCAATTGAAATCACCCGCGTGGGGAAGGCTCGTCGGCGTGCGATCGAAGCATGGCGAAAATGTCGACGTCTACTTCAAGGACGCGGGCAACAACCAGATTGGCGGCATCGTGGTGATCGATGCCGAGCCGCGCGAGCTCACCATCGTGGCGCTCACCGGCAACATCGATCCGGAGCACATCGCGGACCTGGGCGGCGAGTTCGGCATTCCGCGCCTGGAGGCCTCCGGGACCCGGAGGGTACGATGAGCCCGCGCATACTGGCGGTGCTGCTTGCGACGTCGAGCGCGGCCTTCGCCGGCGGCTCGGAATTCGATCGCGTCGTCAAAGCCATCGAATCGCACTACGGAACGCGCCAGCAGCACATTCCGTTCCTCGGCCTGGCCGATCTCGCGATCCACATCACGCGGCCCGAAGGCGCCACCGGCTTCAAGCTGGCGGTCTTCGAGGATCTGAAATCCCCTCCCGGTGAGACCGAATGGCGCGAGCGCGATCGCTTCATGGATACCATCGGCGGCCCGAAACTGCGTCCGCTAGTCCGCACGCATTCGCGGCATGATGGCGAAGCTACCTACATCTTCATGGACCCGGCCAGCAAGTCCGCGCGCATCCTGATCGCTACCTTCGAGCGCGACCAGGCCACCGTGATCGAGGTGCAAGCCAACGTTGACAAGCTGCTCGCGTCGCTCGAGGATCCCGAACACGCCGGCCACACTTTGGGCGAGGAATAGCGGGGCATTTCCTCAACGCGCCAATACATTAACGAACTATAATGTAAGCGTGCCGAAGGCCCGCGAACTCGAATTGCGCCTGCAACGCACTGAGCAGCAGTTGCAGCTTTTCCAGAAGGTCAGCCGCCTCATGGTCCGGGAGCTCAGCTTGCAGGATGTGCTGCAAGGTATCGTCTCCCTGACCGTGGAATTCACGCAGTGCGACTCCTGCCTCGTGTACCTGCTCGATAACGACGAACTGGTTCTCTGCGCATCGAACACGCCGCACCCTTCCACCATCGGCAAGATCCGCCTGAAGCTCAACGAAGGCCTCACCGGATGGGTGGCCCGCGAGCGGCGTCTGCTGGCCATCTCGCGCGAAGCGTACAAGGACCCGCGCTTCAAAACCTTCGGCGACCTGCCGGAAGATAGCTACGATGCCTTCCTCTCGGCTCCGGTGATCGCCCGCAATCGCGTGGTCGGCGTCATCAACGTGCAGCATCGCATGCCGCACCAGCACACCGGCGGCGAGATGGAAGTGCTCACCACGCTCGGTGAACAGGTCGGCTGCCTGCTGGTGCTCGCGCGCATGGCGCCCACCGCGGTCGAGTCCGCCAACCACGTTGAACTGGTGCTGTCGTCGGGGCCGATCCGCCCGCGCTAGGAAAACTATGATGCGAGCCCTGTTATCCGCTGCCATCTGTTTCGCATGGATACTTCCCGCCGCGGCCTTTGGCGCCGGCGCTTGGCAGATGGCCTATTTCTACGACAAAGAGCATGCCACGCTGGTCATCAACGATCTCAGATTCCCTTCCGCTTCGCGCGGCGTGGCCTGCGGCTATCTGGACGAAAAAGGCGATTTCAAGCCGGTCTTCGTCACCACCGACGATGGCGGGGCGCATTGGACTGTTGCCAAGGCGAAGGAGATCCCCGTCTCGCTGTTCTTCGTGAACGATAGCCTCGGCTGGTGCGTCGCGCCGAAAGGCATCTGGCAGACCCGCGACGCCGGCCGCACCTGGCGGCACCTCTCCAAATCGCCCAAGCTGCTCATGCGGGTGTACTTCCTGGATGAGAACCACGGCTTCGCAGTCGGCGCGCACAAGCTGGCGTACGAAACCTCCGATGGCGGCGAGACCTGGCAACCGATCGCCGCCGCGGCCGAACCGCATACCGAAGCCGACCACACCACCTACAACAACATCACCTTCGTGAACTCGACAACCGGCATGATCGATGGCTTCAGCGCGCCGCCGCGCGGTGGCGATTCCGGCCGCCCCGAGTGGCTGGACCCGCACGGCGGGGCCGATCGCCGCGAATGGCCGCATTTATCCATCATGCTCGATACTCACGATGGCGGAAAAACGTGGACGCCTTCTACCGCGTCCATGTTCGGCCGCATCACGCGTGCCACCTTCCTGCCGGACGGCCGCGGCATCGGCCTGATCGAATTCACCGACCAGTTCAAATGGCCGTCCGAAGTGCACCAACTCGACGGCGTCTCCGGCGAAAGCACCATCATCTATAACGCCACCGATCGGACCATTACCGATGTGCTGCTGCAGCCACCCGGCACCGCCTACCTCACGGGAACCGAAGTGGTGGGCAAGCTGCAACACTCCCCGGTTCCGCGCAAGCTGGTCGTGCTGCGCAGCGACAATCTCAAGGACTGGCACGAAATGGACGTCGATTACCGCGCCAACGCCGTGCGCGCCATTCTGCGCGCCGCGCCGAACGGCTCGCTGTGGGTTGCCACCGATACCGGCATGATCCTGAAATGGACGCCTTAGTGGGGCAGGCTCAGCGGCGGCCTCAAAGGCCGCCTTCACAAAAGCCGTGCTACCCGCTCCCGGAACCGCGTGTAAATCCACGAAACACCGAGTAGGATCATTCCCAGCACGATGAACGAGACGATGCGCGGCAACGTATCCAGGTGCCGCAAGTCCCAAACGAACAGCTTCAGGATACAGGCTAACAGCAGTGCCAGGCCCGAAATCCGCAGCATGCGGTCGCGCAGCGGGAATCCGGACCCCAGCAGGATCACGCCTTGAATCCCGCAAGCCACCGTAAGCAAGCTGCCTGAGATGCGGTAGCCGAGCACCAGAGTCGTGAGCGTCGTTGCCATGATGGAGAAGTACAACCGTGCGCCGCCATCCCGCTTCGACAGAAACTGCCCCGCATAGAAGCACGCGATAGCGCCCGCCGCCGGCCACACAGCGGACGCATCCGGCACGCTGGCGATCGAGAGCGCATACGCCAGCGCCGCGAGCGCGTAGCTTTGCACCGCGAATACATCGCGCTTCCATTGGCGTGCCGCCAGCAACAATAGCAACGCGGATGCGGCCCAAGCCGCTGCCACCACCTTCACAGGCAGCAGTGCCCACAATGCCACAACTCCAAACGCCCACCCGCCGCTCGTGGCCACGATCAATATCACGCTGTTCTCTTCACGGCGGTCGCGCACGGCGATCGCGTACGATAACAGCGCGGCCCACACGGGCATCAGACGCAGGTCCCACGGGCCCGAATTATGCAGGTCGATCAGGTTGAGCAGCGCGACGTGCACCGCGCCCGCCAGCGCGGCCGTATATGCCAAAACGCGGAACTCGTCCGGTAGGCGGCGCAGCCCGAGCTCCACCGCTACCACGGCCAGCGCCATCCAGGCGACGCCCAGGTACTCGCCGGGAACCAGCCGCCACACCAAGGCCATCAGCGCAATTACCGAAAAGGTTGCGCCGCCCACGCGCACGATCCTGCGTTCCTCTTCGCCGAGGCGTTCCGCGCCGCTCCAGAGCGCGCACAGGGTCGCGCCGTAGCAGATGCCGGCCGCCACGCCCAGCGGCGTCTTGTCCAGCACCGCGGCGGTTCCCGCCAGCCCCATCAACAGCAGCAGATATCCCTGCAGGCGAAAATCGAACAGTCGCCGCCACCAGCCGAACGCAAATGCCGCCGCCGCTTCCGCCTGCCATGCGACACTGCGCCATGGCTCGTCCATCTTTCGCGCCGTGACGAGTGCGACCATACCCGCCGCCGCGAAGCCGTAGAACTGATCGGCGGCGCACAACGCGCGATTCGCATAGAAAACCACGGCATCGAGCGATGCGACGGGCACCCATTCGCCGGCGGGCAGTGCCCAAATATCGCTGACCACCAGGCGCAGAGCCTCGATCCCGAAGAGCGACGTCCCGAGCCATCGCAGATAAGGCGCGCGCAGCCGCATCCCAGCCAGGTAGAGGATCTCCGCTTCGACCGCCAGCCCGGTCGCCACCCATTGCTGATCGAGCTTGCGGAATATCGCGCCCGCCGCCAGCATCGCGGTGAGCGTAGCCGCGCCGTGCCATTTGCCCGCGCGCACGCGCGCCAGCGCGCTCACCAGATACAAAACGGCGGCGGCCGACAGCAACATCCACAACCGCTCCGGCGCGGACGATTGCCACTTCAGCACCGAAAGTCCCAGCGCGCCGGCCGCGTTCAGAGGCAGCAGCCACGCCTCCGGATTGAGCACATCGAAGATTTCGAACAGCAACCAATACGCCGCGAAAATGGCCTGCGCCTGCCACAAGGGCGCGCCGGTATCGCCGCGCAACACGACCACGCCGTAAGTCGCCACCAGACCGAACAGCGTCATCCGAAGCCAGGAGAAACGATGCGCGACGTACAGCAAAGACGCCGCCAGCGGAACCAGCGCCAGGAACGAGAGCGCCGCCATGCCCGTAATCGCCAGCGTACCGAACGCCACGAAATAGCCGAGGCCCGTCACGGTCTGCGACCGGTACCGCAGCGAGTGCACGATCATCCCGATGGCCACCGCCAGCAGCAGCACATCGCCAACCGCGGCACTGTCGATTACTTTAGCCGCATCGATCGCGTGCATGGCGTAGACCGTGACGTACAGCGCCGCCCATCCGCCGCCCAGCAGACCGCGGGCGAAGATCCGGTAGCGTTCCTTCGATTCGATGGCCGCGCCTGCCGCGAGCAGCGCCAGGCTGGCCGCCAGGCTGATCGCCACGCGGCCCGCCGGACCAAGCTGCGTGAACGAATAACGCAGCAGCAGCGCCAGACCGATCACCAGCACAAACACGCCCAGCTTGTTCAGCCAATTCCCGCCGAGCATCGTCTCCCACTCGCGCGCCGGCGGCGGAGCCACGATAGCTGGCGCCGGCAGCGGCTGTGGCAGCAGCTCTGGCAGCGCTTCCGGCTTCGGCTCCGGACGCGGCGGCGGAGGCGGGGCAGCCACCACCGGCACGGGTATTGAAACAGGCGGCTCTGAAACCACCGGCTTCGCGCGTCGCTCGCGATACAACTCCGCCAGGGTTTGCGCCTGCGCGTCGACCCGGTCACGCAGCTCGCTGATGCTCGATTCCATCCGCGCCATGCGATCCCGCAGAATGGTCCAACGGATCAGCAACACGACGATTAAACAAAAGACGAGGAAGATTCCCATGACGATGCTCCTGTCAGAAACGCGATGCGGTCACTTCCGCCGCCAGTTCTTCCGCGCGCATTTTCAAGCCGCGCAGGTCCAGCTTTCCCGTGCCGAGTTGGGGAAGCGATTCCACCCGGTACAGATTCTCGCGCTTGGGAATCCATAGCCGTGGCAGGTCCGTTTCCGAGAGCTTTTGCCAGAGCTCGGCCGGTTCCATCTCGTGCAAATACAATGCGGCGAGCCGCTCGCCGCGCCGGTCATCCGCGATGGACGTCACCGCACAGGGCGCCGCTCCCAGCACCGCGGCTATGGCGTCTTCGATGCGCAGATGCGGCACCATCTCGCCCGCGATTTTGCTGAAACGCGACAGCCGGTCCGTCAGGCGGATGAACCCTTCGTCGTCGATGCTGGCCACATCGCCCGTAATGTACCAGCCGTCGTGCAGAGCGTCGGCGGTGCGCTGCGGCTCGCCCAAATAGCCGGTCATGCGGTTCGCGCCTTTCACCAGCAACAGCCCCGGTTGATTCGCACCCAGCGGGGCGAACGTGGCCGGATCCACCACCTGCGCCGCCACGCCCGGCAGCGGCTGCCCCACCGTGCCCGGTTTATTGCCGGTCTGCGAATCCTGACCCGCGCGGAAGTCGGGACCATTCACAGCCACCACCGGCGCCATCTCGGTGCAGCCGTACCCTTCCAGCAGCGCGATTCCGAACTTCTCCTGGAAAGCCGTGGCGACAGGCTCGCGCAGCTTCTCCGCGCCCACCAGCACGAATCGCAGGCTGGCGAAATCCTCTTTGGCGCATTTGCGCGCGTAGGCGGAACAGAACGTTGGCGTCGACAACAGAAAAGTCGCCCGATGCCTGGCGATCAGTTCGCCGACTGACTTGGCGTCCGTCGGGTTCGGATGGTACACCGCGCCGCACCCCGTGAGCAAAGGGAACCAGATCGTCACCGTGTATCCGAACGAATGAAAGAAGGGCAGCACCCCCACGATGCGGTCGCGCTCACCGACCCAGAACACCTGCGCCATCGCGTCGATATTCGCGATCACGTTGTAGTGCGAGAGCATCACGCCCTTCGGCACGCCCGTGCTGCCGCTCGAAAAGATCACCGTGGCGAGCGCATCCGGACGCGCCGCGCCGCAAAGCATGCGCGCCGGCATCAGGCGGGCAGCCAGCAGCGCGCGCCACCGTGCGGCGGTACTCGCCTGCGCCACGATATCTTCGACAAACAGCATGTCCGGCGGCGCCTCGATTTTGGCCTTGGCCAGAAACACGCGCGAGGTGACCACGGTTCGTATGGCACACCGTTCGCGTGCCGCCGCCATCGCCTCCGGCCCGGCCGTGAAGTTGAGATTCACGGGCACGCGCCCCGCCAGCGTGATCCCGACGTTGACCAGCGCGCCCGCCACGCTCGGCGGCAACAGCACCCCCATCATCTCCTCGCCGTGCCGGGTCCGCGCCCACTTCGCCAGTAGCAGACTGGCGGTCAGCATGCGGCCGTAGGTCAGCTCGCGGCCTGTGGAATCGGCCATAGCGAAACTGCTCCAGTTGCGCCGCGCGCTGCGCACCAGGCGCCGTGGCAGCGTATCGGCCGAGGTCTTGCGATGCGCCGCGGCCTCCGCCCCGAGTTCCTGGATGGCCTGCCGTACGGCCTGCGCGCTCGAATTCGCGGGCATCGGCGCGCCGAAGGAAACGGTCACCGGATACGGCACGCGCTTCGGCCACTTCCAGAAGAAACGGCCCCGCTCGAAACTGAATATGCTGCCCCACAGCCGGTCGAGGTGCACTGGAATGATCGGTACCGGGCCCGACTCCGCCCCGTCCATGATCGTTTCCAGGCCACGTTTAAACGGCAGGATGTTCCCGGTCCGGCTGACGGCGCCCTCCGCGAAAATACAGACCACGTGGCCGGCGGCCAATTCCCGCCGCGCTGCGCGAACCGCCTGCACGGCGGCGCGTCCGCCGCCCACCGGGATCGCGTTCATCTTGCGCAGGAACCAGTTGAAAGCCTTCAATTCGTAATACGGCTTCCAGACCATGAAGCGGATGAAGCGTTGCACGCACGCGCCCACCAGAAAACCGTCCACGTGCGACATGTGGTTCGCCACCAGCAGCGCCGGACCGCGGAACGGCACATTTTCGTGGCCCACGATGCGGATGCGAAAGATCGTGTGTGTGAGGAACCACAGCACGAAGCGGATCAGGAAATCGTCCACCACCGTGACGATGTAGACCGCGATCAACAGGCTGACGAGACCGAACAACAGGATGATGTGCGGCGGGCTCATGCGCAGCCCGTCGTGGCAGCCGTAAAAGACGGCCGTCGCCAGCAGCATACCGAGAGTGTTGTAGATATTGTTCGTGGCGATGATGCGGCCCTTTTCGCGGCTCTCGCTACGCTGCTGCAAATACGCGTTGAGCGGCACGAAGAAGACCCCGGCCGCGATGCCCAGCAACGCCAGCATCACAACCGCAGCCGCGTACGATGCGCCCACGCCGTACAATCCCAGGCTGAACACGCCCATGAAAATCGCGCCCAGAGGCACCAGTCCGATCTCGACCTTGTCGCCCGACAGGCGTCCCGCGAGCATACTACCGGCGCCGATTCCTAGCGAAAGGCAGGTCATCAGCAGGCCCACCAGCCGGTCACTCACCTGGAGCGTTTCGCTTCCGAAAAGCACCAGGTCCATCTGAAAAAGCAATCCCAGGAACCAGAAGTAGGAAATCGCCATTACAGCCAGCCACAGCGGCCGGTCGCGCAGCAGATGTTTGGTTCCATCGGCCACTTCGGCGAACGGATTCAGCCGGAACGGTTGGCTGGCGCCGGCCGCCGGAACGCGCGTGATGCGGAAACTGGCCAGACATCCGGCCACCGCGATGGTCGTCAGCACCACCCCGATCTTCCACTCCGCCGTCTGCCACGCGGTCAACAGGAACGGCCCGATAGACGTGCCCAACACGATCGCCACCAGGGTGGACATCTCGAGCAACGCGTTGGCGCGCGATAGATCGCGATCCGGCACCAGTTCCGGCACGATCGAATACTTCGCCGGACTGAACACCGTGTAGTGGACCGCCATCAGCAATAGCACTACGAACATCCAGGCCACACTCTGCGTGAGGAACACCACGATACCCGTGCTCATCACCGCGATCTCGAAAACCTTGACCCCGATCAGCACCTTGCGCTTGCTGATGGCGTCCGCCAGGTGCCCGGCGTAGCCGGTGAATAACAACGAGGGCAGCACGAAAATGGCGCCGGCTAACGCCAGATATCGCCCGCTCTGATCGGCCCGCGCGACAATGTGCACCGCGCGCAGCGACACGATAATGCGGTACGCATTATCGTTGAATGCGCCCAGAAACTGCGTCCAGAGAAAGGCCTGGAAGCCGCCGTTTTTCAGAACGTCCTGGAATCTGCCGTTTGCCATGCCGTACCCGAGTGCACGGCGGCTGCCGCCCCGCCGCCGGGGAAAAGATACCACGATTCAGCGGCTTAGCGACATGTTGTCGAACGGCAGACCGACACTGTTGGACATTGTATGCCCACTAGGTGTACATTTCGTGTCGTTCTGTGCAAATAAGAAACTGCCTCCGGCCGGCGCGGGCGGATGTAGAATCAGTCCTATCTGTGGGGGGCGAAAAAGCAGCAATCTGGGACTCGCCGCCGCACCAAGGAGGAAGGTATGTGTACTTACCGTTTCAGAGGACAAGTTTTCACTTCACTGATGTTGTTATTTACGGGGCTCTGCGCGACGGCGGATGCCGCCGTACAGATGCAAACTCTAACCCCGTCCGTCCCGTCACCGCAAAGCATCGGCAAGGTCATTGCATTCACCGCCACCGCGACTGATAGTAACTCCGGGCCGCTCATGTTTCAGTTCAATGTCACCCCCCCGGGCGGCACTTCCACCATGGCCCAAGACTTCAACGCCGGCACATTAAGCGGCAGCACCTGGACCTCGCGGACGTTCTTGTGGGCGCCCGCGTCGTGCGCTTATGTAAGCCAGAGTACGGGAATCATGGCCTATACCTGCCAGCCGCTGCAAGGCACTTACACCGTGGAGGTGACGGCCACGGATTTCTCCGCGCATCATTCCGCGACCAAGTCCGTAACCTATACGATCAATCCGCTGGTCACCGGTTCCACGCCCGAGGTCGCCGGGACGGCTAATCCGCTGGTAGCGCTCTTCAGTTCCCCCACCTGCGCGAAGGGCAGCCAGATGCGCGTTTCCTTCCAGCAGCAATCCAAAGCCACGCCGGCCACCTATACGAACTGGCTCGGCTGCCACGCCACAGGCGCCATGACCTTCGAAATCGCCGGCATGTACCCCAGCACGACCTACGACATGTTTGCGCAGATCGACACGGGAGGGAGAATTACGCAAGGCCCCACCGTCAGTTTCACCACCGGAGCGCTGCCAGGCAACGTTTCTTTTCCGGGCTACACGTCGAACGTGCCGCCCGGCCCAAATACCGATACGACGCTGCCGTTGGTGCTGATCAATCCGCACCAGTTCGGCAGCGGCCCGATTTATCCGAACCTGGCCTCCGACTTATCCGGCAAAGTCATGTGGTTCTACAACGTGAGCCCGCAGCAGAACCTGGTCCTGGCCCGCCCGCTCACTAACGGAACCATGCTGACCATCCAGAACGGTCCGGCCTGGAATCCGTCCACTACGGATAAGCAGTTATTACTGCAAATCGATCTGGCGGGCAACATGATTCGGGAGACGAACACCGGCATCATCCAGCAGGAGTTACTCGCGCTCGGCGCCACCGACGCGGCGTCCTGTAGCTCGATACCCAAGCCCGCGCCCGTGGGCGCAGGTTGCCTGGATCAGTTCCACCACGACGCCATCCAGACGCTGCCCAACGGCGACACGGCCGTGCTGGCTTCCATCGAAAAGATCTTCCCTCCGGGAACGCAGGGCGATACCAGCGGCCTGCCGGTCGACGTCATCGGCGACATGATCGTGGTGCTCGACCCAACCTGGCACGCCATCTGGTACTTCGACGCCTTCGAGCACGACGGCGGCGCGCCACAACTGGACATCAATCGCCCGGCGGTGCTCGGCGAGACCTGCGGCCTGAACCAGGATGGCTGCCCGCCGATGCTGCTGCTCGGCACCGGCATCGCACCGCTGGCCAAAGACTGGCTGCACTGCAACAGCCTCTATTATTGGCCGAAAGATCAAACCGGGACGGCCGGTCAAATCATCCTTTCTAGCCGCAACCAGGATTGGGTGATGGAGGTCGATTACGAGAATGGCGCCGGTAGCGGAAATGTCCTCTGGCGCATGGGTCAGGACGGCGACTTCACGTTCAACAACATCAATAATGATCCGTGGCCATGGTTCTCCGGACAACACGAGGTGGCCATGGAGAACAACGGCGCCGGTCCGATGTCGCTCTTCGATAACGGCAATACGCGCATCTCCGCGCCGCCTGTGGGCCTCGGCTCGAACTGCGGACCTAACGATTGCGACAGCCGCGGCATGGCGCTGACGGTCAATCAATCCGCCATGACGGTGACTCCGGTGCTGAGCGTCAACCTCGCGGTGAACTCCGTCTCCGGCGGGAACGCGCAATTGCTGCCGGACGGCAATTACTTCTTCGATGCGGCGGATACTTACGTCAACATCTCTACCGCCAGCACCTTCGCCATCGAGATCTCGCCCACCGCCGGCACCGTCGTGGGAACCCAGGTCTTGAACCTCGAGACCACGGAAGGCTATCGCGGCTGGCAGTTGAGCAGCCTGTACAGTCCGCCGATCACGTAGCACGCGCCGGACACCTGGTGCCGGCCAACGTACAATCATTGTACGTATGGCTTTTCTCACCGCGCAGAACCGTGCCTTTTTGCAGGCGGTCTCGCAACTGGCGTACTGCAATCCGTTTCTGCCCGAGCGGGTGGAACTTGAACGGGCTGCGCTGGGCGACGCCTTCGTGGCCGGCGAGCCCGTCTGGAGCCAGCAGGTTCGCGATCCCGAACAGCCGCGCGCCAACGCCTGGCGGATCGCCGAACGGCTGGAGTCGCTTGCGGCGCAACTCCGCACGCGTTTGCAGGAAGAGGCTCCGGCACGCGCCGCCGACCTGGTGCTCTACGAAGACGCCATCCTGCACCTGCTCTACCAGCGCTATTACCGGCATTTCTTCGACGCGGCCTTCGGACCCCGGGCCGCGCAAAGCGATCCGTCGCGCTGGCGTTTCTACAACGACTTCCTGGCCGACTGGCGCCGCTTCCTGCAGCTCGACGGCGTCCGCTTCCCCACCGGCCACGAGCCCCGCCATACCTTCGCCTGCTTCCGCCAGATCCAGTGCGCCTTCGAGCAGGTCTTTCGCGACATCATCGGCAGCTCCATGCCGGCCGCCCGCCTGCGTGCCACCATCTGGCAATCCATCTTCACCCACGATATCCGCCGCTATCGCCGCACGCTCTATTCCCGCATGGGCGAGTTCGCGACGTTGATCACCGGCCCGTCCGGAACGGGCAAGGAGTTGGTCGCGCGCGCCATCGCGCAATCGCGCTACCTGCCCTTCGATGATCAGCGCCTGTCCTTCGCCGGCGGCGGCGCCTTCTTCCCCATCAACATCTCCGCACTCTCGCCTACGCTGGTCGAGTCGGAACTCTTCGGCCACCGGCGCGGCGCCTTCACGGGCGCGGTGACCGACCGCAAGGGCTGGCTTGAAACCTGCCCCGAGCTCGGCTCCGTCTTTCTCGACGAGCTCGGCGATCTGGACCCCGCCATTCAAGTCAAGCTGCTGCGCGTCATCGAGACGCGCACCTTCTACGCGGTCGGCGACACCTCCGGCCGGCAGTTTCGCGGCAAGCTCGTCACGGCAACCAATCGCGACCTGGCAGCGCTCATCGCACAAGGCTGTTTTCGCGAAGATCTGTATTACCGCCTCTGTTCCGATCAAATCGCCACGCCCTCGCTGGCCGGCCAGATCGCCGATTCCCCCAACGTGCTGCGCGAGCTGGTCTTTTATATGGCTCGCCGCGTGGCGGGCGACGAAGCCGAAACCCTGGCGCGCGAGGTGCTCGACTGGATGGACGCCCAGCTCCCGCGCGGGTATACTTGGCCCGGCAACTATCGCGAACTCGAGCAGTGCGTGAAGAACGTGCTGATCCGCCGCAATTACCAGCCGTCCACGATGCGCGCGCAGGACGCGGCCGACCAGTTCGCGGAAGATGCGCGCAATGGGAGGCTCACCGCCGGCGAAATGCTGGCGCGCTACGTGACGATCGTCTATCAACGTACCCGCAGCTACGAAGAGACTGCGCGCCGGCTGGGGTTGGACCGCCGCACCGTAAAGGCTAAGATCGATCGTAATCTTCTGGCCAAACTGAACTAGCCAACGGAACCGCCAACCGTCCGTCTAATCTTACGATGCGTTACGCGATCCGCACCTTCCTCCGCGCGCCCGGCTTTACGATCATCGCGTTGCTCACCCTGGCGCTCTGCATCGGAGCGAACACGGCCATTTTCAGCTTCGTAAATGGCGTGCTGCTGAAGCCGCTGCCCTACCGCGATCCGCACTCCATCGTGCGCGTCCTGGAGAAGCCGCCCGGCGGCTTGCGCAACGGCATCTCGACGCTCAATTTCCTCGACTGGAAGAATCAGAACACCGTCTTCGAACAC
>DATKNQ010000129.1:0-12408 GCA_035541265.1 Bryobacteraceae bacterium | reverse complement strand
CGAGTTGTGGTACATATAGATTTGCAGCATTGGCGGGTTTTCCTGACCTGTTTCTGCTGGGCGTAAGGTCCTTTCCAAAGATTCCCTCCGGTAACCCGACATGCACAACGGTAGCCCGTACTGGCGTACCGCTGAAGTGGTGGCTGACCGGTAACCGCGTGACCCGGACGTTCCGGGTAGGAGACTCGCCCCCCTTCTGCAAGCTGGAGTATTCGATTCCCCATGGATAGCGATCGCAAGTATCGACAACCGGGTTACATGGACTCGGATCGCTCGGACAACAAAAGCCGCCGTAATTTCGACGAGCGCCCGCGCGCGCCCGGGCCCAAACCACCGATCGACGTCACCGGTCCGCGCCTGCCCCGGCTGGTGCAGGCCGTCACCGCGGCACGTTGCTTCAATTGTTCCACGCAACTGACCAACGGCATCGACTGGAACGGGAACTGCCCCAAGTGCGGCGTCGCGCTGCATTGTTGCAAGCAGTGCGCGCACTTTGAGCCATCCACCCGGTTCCAGTGCCTGAAGCCGATTCCGGTACGCCTTCCGGTAAAGGACAAAGCCAACGATTGTACGCTGTTTGCGCCGCGGGTCACCGTGGCGCGCGATGGCAGCGCCGCGGCCGCGCCTCCGCCGCCCGGCCCGCGCATCGAAGCGCCCACCACGCCGGACGCCGCGCGCAGCGCTTTCGACAAGCTCTTCAAGAAGTAACGCCACTCACGGAGTCCGTTCCGTGTGCCGCCCGGCGCCTTGTAAGTGGCGGTAGTAACCCAAATCTTCCCCCGTCAGCATCTTAGTCGCAAACAGGATCTGTCCCGCGTGTCCGGAGAAGTGCTCCACCACGTGATAGACGGCTTCGAGCACCGTGACGCCGTAATTCTGAATCGTCAGGCGCTCGGTCAAGCGTGCGGGCGGCAGCGCTTCGATGACCGCCACCGCTTCGTCTGCAATGTCCCGCAGCCGCGCTCCCAGTTCCGAGCCGGTGATGCCGCCCTGGGCCGCGAACTCGGCGTCGCGCTGGCGGATGTCCGGCCGTCCGCCCACGCCGGCGACGATCCACTGGCGGACGTTGCCGCACAAGTGCAGCACCAGGTTGCCGACGGCGTTTTCGGTCCCGGAGCCGCGCGCCCAGATCTGGTCGTGTGACAAGCGTCCCAGGCAGTCTTCAATCCGGCCGGTGTGCTGGCGCAGTTTGCGAGCCGAATAGTCCAGAAACAAAGCATCCGCGGAGTGCATACCAGAAAGGGTACATCGGCGCGACCCCAGCGTGCTAGATTAGTCGTCGTGACACGACCAATGACGATGGGCGTTATCGTCGGGAATCGCGGTTTCTTTCCCGACCACCTTGCTAAAGAAGGACGTGAGGAGATCATCAAGGCGCTCACGGCCGCGGGCATCGAGCCTGTTGTGCTGAGCCCGGAAGAGAGCAAATACGGCGCCGTGGAGACGCGCGTGGAATCGCGCAAGTGCGCTGACCTGTTCCGCGCCAACCGCGATCGCATCGACGGCGTGATCGTGACGCTGCCCAATTTCGGCGAGGAGCGCGCCATCGCCGACACGCTGCGGCTGGCCGAACTGAACGTGCCCGTGCTGGTGCAGGCCACGCCGGATTCGGCTTCGAAGATGACCATCAAGTTCCGCCGCGACAGCTTCTGCGGCAAGATGTCGGCCTGCAACAACCTGGCGCAGTACGGCATTCCTTACTCGATCACCACGCAGCACACCGAAGCGCCGGATTCCGAGATTTTCCGTAAGGATCTGGAATGGTTCGCGGGCGTCTGCCGCGTGGTGAAGGGGCTGCGCAAGGTGCGCATCGGCGCGATCGGCGCGCGGCCGGCGGCTTTCAACACGGTGCGCTACAGCGAGAAGATTCTCGAGCAGCACGGCATCTCGATTGAGACCGTGGACCTGACCGAGATCCTGGGCCGCATTCACCGCATGAAGGACAGTGACGATGCCGCGCAGCGGAAACTGGCCGCCATCAAGAGCTACGTTTCAACGCAGGGCATCTCGGACGAAGCGCTGATGAAGATGGCCAAGCTCGGCGCGGTCATCGACGGATGGATGAAAGAGACCGAAGTGGTGATGAGCGCCGTGCAGTGCTGGACCGCCATTGAAGAATACTTCGGCATCGTCCCGTGCACCATCATGAGCATGATGAGCAACGACCTGCTGCCCAGCGCCTGCGAAGTGGATATCTGCGGCGTGGTCGGCATGTACGCGCTGCAACTGGCTTCGGGCACGCCCAGCGCGCTGCTCGACTGGAACAACAACTACGGAGAGGATCCCGATAAGGCGGTCTGCTTCCATTGCAGCAACCTGCCCAAGCATTTCTTCGCGGACGTGCGCATGGACTTCCAGGAGATCATTGCCGGCACGGTAGGCAAGGCGAACACGTTCGGCACCTGCGTGGGGCGGGTGAAAGCGGGGTCCATGAGCTTCTGCCGCGTTTCGACCGACGATCGCGCGGGCAAGCTGCGTTCCTATGTGGGCGAAGGCGAATTCACCACCGATCCGCTCGAGACCTTCGGCGGCGCGGGTGTGGTGCGCATCGCGCGCTTACAGGATCTGCTGCGCTACATCTGCCTGAACGGCTACGAGCATCACGTCGCCGCGAATTTTTCTACGGTCGCGGGAGTGATACACGAAGCCGGCGGGCGCTATCTTGGCTGGGACATGTACTGGCACCGGAATTAAAGCAAGTGCGGGGCTTTGAGCCCCGCGCAGCCCTCGGGGCTGTCCCACTCAGAACTGGAACCGCAGTTGGATGTCGATGCGCCGGTTGTCGGTCGGCGTAGCTTCCGCCATGTAGCCGCCGGAAATCGAAGTCGACTGCAGAAAGAATGGCGATCCCATCACACCCACCGGCGTCGTGTAGTTCACGTGGTTGAGTAAATTGCGCGCGCTGATCGAGAGAGTCAGGTTATAGCGGTGTTCGGTGGTGGTGCCGCCGAACGGGCCGCGACCTCCGCCCATACGTCCGCCGAAGCCGCCTCCGCCGCTGGCCCGCGCGCCGCCCGAAGGTCCGGCGAACTTGGTCGTGCCGAATCCCCAGGTCCGGCTCAGCCGCATGTTGAGCGTGAATTGCGCCGGGCCGGTGCCGTAGTTCCGCGGCAGGAGCGGTTCGCCGGCGCCCGGTATGGTACTCAGATAACCGTACGGCGTCAGCACGATTCCGGCTCCCGGTCCGCTGGCGAGCGCCGGCCGCGCATTCAGAATGCCGTCGCCCAGATAGTCGGAGCCGGTGGTGATATCGAAGGGCATACCGGAGCTCGCCGTAATGAACGGCGAGAATTGCGTGCGCCAGGGCCCGGTCACCGTACCGGCCATGAACATACGGCTCGTGATGTCCAGCGACGAGCGGCTCCACTCCGCGCTCAGATCGTCCGGGATCATGGGCGTGGATGTGCCGCACCCGACCGGAGACGCGCACAGGTTGCCGTCCGTGTTGCTATGCGCGTTGTTCCAGATGTAGGCGCCGAACAGGCTCACACGATTTCCGATCTGGCTGTTCACGCGCGCGATTAACTGCATCTGTTTCAGAAGGCCGTCGGATTGATATTGGAAAATCTGCCCGGTAGCGGCGCCCGGCGGGCTGACTTCGCTGGTCACGAACTGATGTACTCCGCGCGTGTCGGTAAAGTTGACTGCCAGGGTGGTGCCGCGGTGGAGCTGTCTCTCCACTCCGATCGCCGACTGGATCAGGTATGGCGCGCGCAAGCTATTGCCGCCGGTGAATCGCACTTGATTCGATGAGGCATTCAACTGGCTCAGGATATCCGCCGGAAGCGTGGGATAGTAGAAGAAATTCGGGTTGGCGAGTGAGTAAGTCATCTGGTTAATGCCGTCGTATTCGCGCGTGAACAGGTGATCGACGTCGGCATAGCGGACATAGAAGATACCCAGGCCGCCGCGAATCACCGTGCTCGGAGCGCCCCGCGGACCGGGCTTGGCCGGCGCCCAGGCGAAGGCCAGGCGCGGAGACGCATCATGCCAGTCGTGGATGTTCGTCTGTCCTTCCCAACGGAGGCCGGCGCTAAAGGTCAGACGCGAAGAGACGCGCCAGTCGTCCTGCACAAAAGCGCCGATGTCGAACATACTCGAATAGATCGATGGATTGCCGTCGTTGATTGAGAATAAGGCCGGCCCGCCGCCCATGGCCTGAATCTGGGCGAAGCAGGCAGGCGTGTTGCCGCAGATGCCGATTTGCTCCTGCATCACCTGGTACGCGTTGAACGACGAGAAGGTGAACGTTCCGTTGAAGTTCGTGGGCGTGTAATAGTCCAGCCGGTCCTCGCGCGCGCGCGCGCCAAACTTGATGGTGTGGGGCCCCTTGGTGATTGTGGTGTAGTTCTGGAATTCGTAGTTGTCGTCGGTCTGTTTGGAATGGCCAATGCCCGCGCCGCCCTCCACGAATGCACTCGGCACCGTGACTTGTACACCGTTAGTCAGCGCGTTCTCGGTGGTGGAGTAAGCGTTGTACTGGAAGCGCAGCTCGTTGACCGCCCTGGGCGATAAGACCGCGGTTTCGGTGGCCTGCACCAGTTGCTGGCCTTGCGAATAGCTATAGCCGCTGTTGGGCAGGTTGTAGAGACCGATGCCCCATAGGTCGCGGGTCAGGTCCAGGTAAGAGTAGCGCACGCTGAGCGTATTGTTCGTGGTCAATTGCCAATCCACGCGCGGGCTGATCGTGGTGCGCTGCTGCGGCGTCGGCGTGGTGCCGCGGTCGAGCTGGAAGGTGGTCGGATCGTACGCATTCAGGATCGCGTTATCGTCGAGCTGGCGGCGTTCGAAATCGAGGAAGAAGCTGGCGTGCTTGTCGATCGGGCCGCTCAGGTTTCCGCCAAAGGTCTGCGTGCGAAACGCAGGAAACGGCGTCGAAGTGATGAACGGATTGCGCGCGTTCCACACGCCATCGGTGATGTCGTAGCTGACGGTGCCGTGCAGATTGTCCGATCCCGGCTTGGTGAAGATCTCGATCCGGCCGAAGCCCAGCTTGTCGAATTCGCTGGCGAACGGATTCTGATTGATGCGGATCTCCCGGATGGAGGACTTCGGCGGCAGGCGGCCGCTCGAGAAACCGTCGATGTAGATCTCGCCGCCGTTCGGGCCGGCCGATGGCCCCGCCAGCGCTTGCAGGTCCTGTTGCAGGTCATCGGGATCGTCCGGTAGTGCGGCCAGGTCCGCTCCCTTGAAAACCAGCGCATCGGCGTTCTGCGAAGTCTGCAAGCCCAACTGCGTGGTGTTTTCCTCGGCCACGGTGACTTCCTGCCGCACCTCGGCCGGTTTCATGGTCACGTCGCCGTGCGCCGTTTGGCCGGTATCGACCGCCACGGCCACGCCGCCATTTTGCGACAAACCCTGAAAGCTCACCGAAACCGAGTACGCTCCGGGCGGCACCATGCGGAAGGTGTATGCGCCGTCGGCCCCAGTTTTGACCTGCCTGGTGTTGCCGCTTTCATCGGCAATGGTCACCTGCGCGCCGGGAATCACCGCGCCGGTCATATCTTTGACGACTCCGATGACGGTCCCGCCGCTGGTGGAAATCGGAATCGTCTGAGGCGCTTGCGCCACCGCGCCTGGTACGAAACAGAACAGCAAGATCGCCAAAGCGCGTTTCGCCTGCGTCATTGTTCGCCCCCCATGCCGCCGCCCATGTCGAGATTCCACGAGCCCAGCATGGCGGCGCGCTGGCTGCCGCTGGATGCCGCCGTGAGGATCGGCTCCACGCCGGCCACCAGCATGATGGCGGTTACCTGGCTGGGATCCGCGCCTTGCGTACTGGATACGATAATGGCGTCACCCGGCTTGAGGTCTTCCAATTTCAGCGGGGGCATGCGTTCGAGCATCTGCTGCAGGTCGCCGTTGTGCGGGCGCATCCCTCCCGGCGGGCCAGCCGGTCCGCCCGGTGCGGCGCCCTGCGGACGCTGCCATGCGCCGCCGCCTTGTGCATTAGGCGGGGCCGCGCCCGGAGCGCCGCCTTGAGCGCCTCCCGTGCGCATAGCGATCATCCGCGCCACCATCTCCGGCAGTTTGCGCAGCGTGGAGTCGCTGTTCACGTGCACGATTACGGGTTTCCTGGTCGCCAGATCCATGATCTTGAGTGTATTGCCGGCGGCATCGACGGAAGACACAGTGGCCGCGATATTCCGGAAGGTGCCGGAAACGATCTCCTCGGCCGCATAGCGGGTGCCGTCTTCGCTCTTGGCGCCGAGCGCCCGCACCTGGTCGCCTACCTTAATCTCCGCGATGGTGCCCGGCCTGGCATCGGCGAATTTCACCGAGTCGGGAGCGTATCGCCGTACGGCAGTCTTGGCAGTGACTTCGACAATTAAAGGCTTCTTGCCTTCGGCCGTGCGCGTAGTAATGGTAACTTCACCCTTGTCCGCCTCCACACTACTTACAATGCCGCCCACGCCCCGCCGCTGCCACTCGGCCCGGTCGGCCTGCTGTTGCTTGGCCACGTCCGCCTTGGTCATCACCACCAGGGTGGTGGCCGCCATGGCGGCCTTATCCTCGGATAGTTCCCCACGGGCCAGCAGGCGGTCGCCCGGAACGATCTCCTTGGCCTCGATGGGCACCGCTTTGGAGAGACTCTTCTCTCCGGCAGGCAGCCGGTAAACATGCGCTCCCACGTGGGGCGCGATCATTACGGTCTTGCCGTCATCGCTGTGCAAAGTAATCCGGCCGCTTGCCGGATCGATGGACTCGACGGCTCCCAGCACGTTGACACGTGCCGGCTGCTGCGCCGCCGCTATAGCCGCGGACAGCACTATCGCCGCGCAGCCCAAATGAGTGATTTTCATTACGGGAAACTCCAAACTGTTACGACGTTCACCGGGGGTGTCAAGGTTATGCGAGAACGGAAAAATGGTAGCGTGTAAGCCCTTTCGCTCCGTGGGCGGCCGGCACCTGCTATCCTCAAATCATCCCCGCACATGAAGAAGCTGTTAGCACTGAATCGCAGCGAGATCGCCATCCGCATCCTGCGCGCCGCCAATGAACTCGGGCTGCGCACCGTGGCCATTTACTCGCACGAAGACCGCCTCGCGCTGCATCGTTTCAAGGCCGACGAGGCCTATCTGATCGGCGAGGGCAAGGGTCCCGTGGAAGCTTACCTGGATGTGGATGGCATCGTCGCGCTGGCCCGCGAGAAAGAAGTGGATGCCATCCATCCCGGTTACGGTTTCCTCTCGGAGAATCCCGCCCTGCCGCGAGCCTGTGAACGAGCGGGCATCACATTTATAGGTCCCAGCGCCGAGCTGCTGGAGTTACTCGGCGATAAACGCGCCGCCCGCCAGCTTGCTCAGCGCGCGGGCATTCCTACCGTGCCCGGCACTGACGATCCCATTTCCGATACGAAGCAGGCCGCGCTCGTCGCGCGCCGCATCGGGTTTCCCCTGATTGTGAAAGCGGCCTTCGGCGGCGGCGGACGCGGCATGCGGGTGGTGCGCACGGCTGCGGAATTTCCCGAGTTGCTCGCCGAGGCCCGCCGCGAAGCCGGCGCCGCCTTCGGCAACGATGCTGTGTTTCTGGAACGCTACGTCGAGCATGCGCGCCACGTGGAAGTACAGATTCTGGGCGATCGCGCCGGCAACCTGCTGCACCTCTATGAGCGCGATTGTTCGGTACAGCGGCGGCATCAAAAGGTAGTCGAGGTGGCGCCTGCTGTGGGATTGGACGATTCCATTCGCCGTGCGCTGGCCGATGCGGCGGTCGCCCTCGCGCGTGCTGCGGGATATTACAACGCCGGCACGGTTGAGTTCCTGGTCGATGCCGATTCAGGCGCCTGGTATTTCATCGAAGTGAATCCGCGCATCCAAGTGGAGCACACGGTCACTGAAATGGTCACGGGAATTGACCTGGTGCGCTGCCAGATTCAGGTGGCGCAGGGCCTCGATTTGTTCGGCCCAGAGATTCACCTGCCGCCGCAGGACCAGATTCCGCTCTACGGCTACGCGCTGCAGTGCCGCATCACCACCGAAGATCCGTCGAACCACTTTGTCCCCGACTACGGCAAGATCCACACTTACCGCTCGCCCGCGGGCTTCGGCATCCGGCTCGACGGCGGATCGGCTTACTCGGGCGCGGTGATCACGCCTTATTACGATTCCCTGCTGGTGAAGACCACCGCTTGGGGCCGCGATTTCCGCCAGGCCTGCCAGCGCATGGATCGCTGCCTGCGAGAGTTTCGCGTGCGCGGCGTGAAGACCAATATTCCGTTTCTCGAGAATGTGGTCAATCACCCGGATTTTCAGGCGGGCCGTGTGACTACGGGATGGCTCGAACAGTCGCCCGAATTGTTCCGCTTCGTGCCGCGCAAGGATCGCGCGACCAAGTTACTCAGTTACCTGGGCGAAGTGATTGTCAATCAGAATCCGACCGTGGCCGGCAAGCGGGCTCCCGTGCGCATCGATGCGGCGCCGCTGCCCGCGCGGGACACCAGCGCGCCACCCGATGGGACTCGGCAACTCCTGGCCTCGCGCGGTCCCGAGAAGTTCGCCGAGTGGACGCGCTCGCAGACGCAGCTTTTGCTCACGGACACGACCTTTCGCGACGCGCATCAATCGTTGCTCGCGACGCGCGTGCGCACCTACGACATGCTGCGCATCGCCGGCTTCATCGCGCGGCGCCTGTCGAATCTTTACAGCCTCGAAATGTGGGGCGGCGCCACGTTCGATGTGGCCATGCGCTTCCTGCACGAGGACCCGTGGCTGCGTCTGCGGCAACTGCGCGAGGCGGTTCCCAACATCTGTTTCCAGATGCTGCTGCGCGCTTCGAACGCGGTGGGCTACACGGCGTATCCCGATAACGCCGTCGAAGGTTTCATCGTGGAGGCTGCCCGCCAAGGCATCGATATCTTCCGCATCTTCGATTCGCTCAACTGGCTGCCCAACATGAAGGTTGCGATGGAGGCCGTGCGGCGAACGGACAAGATCTGCGAGGCGGCCGTCTGCTACACGGGCGATATCCTCGATCCGCGGCGCGATAAGTATTCGCTCGAGTATTACGTGAAGATGGCGCGCGAGCTCGAACGCATGGGCGCGCACATGCTCGCCATTAAAGATATGGCGGGCTTGTGCAAGCCTTACGCCGCGGAGAAGCTGGTCAGCACGCTGCGGCAGGAGATCGGCATCCCGATCCACTTCCACACGCACGACACCAGCGGCCTGAATGCCGCTTCTGTATTGAAGGCGGCTGAGGCGGGCGTGCACGTGGCCGATGGCGCGATCGCCTCGATGAGCGGCACCACCAGCCAGCCGAATCTGAATTCGATTGTGGCCGCGCTCGCCCATACGGCGCGCGATAGCGGCGTGGATCTGGACGCGCTCAACCAGTGCGCCGATTATTGGGAGACCGTGCGTACTTACTACGCGCCTTTCGACACGGGCCCCAAGTCAGGCACGGCCGAAGTCTACGTGCACGAGATGCCGGGCGGCCAATATACGAACCTGCGCGAGCAGGCCGAAGCCATGGGGCTGGGCGCGCGCTGGCACGAAATTGCGACCACGTACGCCCAGGCCAATGCTGCGCTCGGCGACATCGTCAAAGTGACGCCGTCGAGCAAGGCGGTTGGCGATCTCGCCATTTTCCTGGTGAATCACAACATGACCGCCGGCCAGTTCGAGAAGCTCGGCCCCGATCATAACCTGACGCTGCCCGGTTCCGTGATCGAGATGTTGAGCGGCGCGCTGGGCGAGCCGGAAGGCGGGTGGCCCAAGCGTTTGCAAAAGGCCATCCTGAAAGGCGCCAAGCCGCAGCGCGGCCGGCCCGGCGCGCACCTTACGCCAATCGATTTCAAAGAGACGGCTGCGACGGTGGCCCGCAAGATCGGCCGCGAGCCTACCACCGACGAAGTGCTCAGCTTCGTGATGTACCCGGATGTGTTTCTGAAATTCGCCAAGGCCCGGCAGAGCTACGGCAACGTCGAAGTGCTGCCCACGCCGCAGTTCTACTACGGCATGGAGAAGGGCGAAGAGATCGCCGTCGAACTCGAGCCGGGAAAGGCGCTGGTCATCAAATTTCTGACGGTGGGCGAGCCGCATCCGGAAGGCTATCGCACGGTGTTCTTCGAACTGAACGGCCAGCCGCGCGAGGTCAACATTCGCGACAAGAGCCTGGAAGCGAAGGTAGCCGCCGCCGCGAAAGCCGATCCGGCGCGCCCCGGCGAGATCGGCGCACCGATTCCCGGCGTGGTTTCGAGCGTCGCGGTGGAACTCCATCAGCCGGTCAAGAAGGGCGACCGCCTGCTGGTGATGGAGGCGATGAAGATGCAAAGCACGGTTTACGCTCCAGTTTCGGGCAAAGTGACGCAGATGCTCGTCGACCCCGGACGGCACGTGGAAGCCAAAGACCTGCTGCTGGTGATCGAATAGGCGGCGCGGCGCATCCAATAAAAACGTATGCCTGATCTGTTTTCTCCTCTGACAATCCGCAGTGTGACTCTGCGCAACCGCATCGCCGTTTCGCCGATGTGCGAGTATTCCAGCGTCGGCGGTTTCGCCAGCGATTGGCACCTGGTGCATCTGGGCAGCCGCGCGGTCGGCGGCGCGGGGCTGGTGATCACGGAAGCCACCGCGGTCGAAGCGCGCGGCCGCATTTCACCGGGCGACCTTGGCATCTATCGCGACGAGCATATCGAGATGCTGGCGCGCATTGCGAGTTTCATCCGCGCGCAGGGCGCCGTCGCCGGCATCCAACTGGCGCATGCCGGACGTAAAGCCAGCACGCCGGTGCCATGGGAAGGCGGCGCGCCGATTCCAGAATCGGACGGCGGATGGCAGACCGTGGCGCCCAGCCCGATCCCGTTCCGGCCCGGCGAGCCGGTTCCGGCGGAACTGAGCAAGTCGGAAATTCACTCCATCGTGGAAGCATTTGCCACGGCCGCGAAGCGCGCGCTGGCCGCCGGATTTCAGGTGGCCGAGATTCACGGCGCGCACGGCTATCTCACGCACGAGTTTCTATCGCCGCTCACGAATCGGCGCACCGATGAATACGGCGGCAGCTTCGAAGGGCGCATCCGGTTTGCGCTCGAAGTCGCCCAGGCCGTGCGTGCCGTGTGGCCGGATGTGTTGCCGCTGTTCATGCGCATCTCCGCGATCGACTGGGTTCCGGGGGGCTGGCAGCTCGAGGATTCCGTCGAACTGGCACGGCGGCTCCGCCCTCGCGGCGTGGACCTGATCGATTGCTCCTCGGCGGGCGCGGTGCCGCATGCCAAGGTCGAAGTGGGACCTGCTTATCAGACGCCGTTTGCCGCGCGCATCCGGCGCGATTCGGGTATTCTCACGGGCGCCGTCGGGATGATTACTGAGCCGCGGCAGGCCGACGAGATCGTCCGCAGCGGGCAAGCCGACATTGTGCTGCTGGCGCGCGAGATGCTCCGCGATCCGTACTGGCCGCTGCACGCCGCGCAGGCGCTGGGCGCGGCCGGTCCCGTCCCCAAGCAATATACACGCGCCTTCGCGTGAGGCATAGAAATTTTCAATCGCGGTTATAGAAATGTTACGTTTCCGGTGTTCTACTCCGCGTTGCACAATGTACATTAGACTTTAGTCAGTCGGCCACTCCCCCTCGCGGAGCACTACCTTGGTGAAATGTTTATCATTGATAACCCTCCTGCCCGTCGCGGCATGGGCGCAGACTTCGTCTGATTTGCAGGCCAAACTCGCGGCCCTGGATGCCGCCACCAAGTCGGCCCAAAGCGCGGGCGACAATGCCTGGATGTTGATGAGCGCGGCGCTGGTGTTGATGATGACCGGGCCGGGCCTCGCTTTGTTTTACGGCGGCCTGGTACGCCGCAAGAATGTGCTGGGCACCATGATGCAGAGCTTCATCCTGATGGCGCTGGTCACCGTGCTGTGGGCCGTGGTGGGCTACAGCCTGGCGTTCAGCCAAGGGCTGCCCTTCATCGGCGACCTGCACTACGCGTTCCTGCAGGGCGTGGGTGCCGCACCGAATCTGGATTACGCGGGCACCATTCCGCAGCAGACGTTCATGATCTACCAGTTGATGTTCGCAATCATCACGCCGGCGCTGATTTCGGGCGCGTTCGCCGAGCGCATGAAGTTCAGCGCCATGCTGCTGTTCATGACGCTGTGGATGCTGATCGTCTACTTCCCGATGGCGCACATGGTGTGGGGCAAAGGCGGCTGGCTGAACGCTACGCTGGGCGGGCGCATCCCGTGCTACGACTTCGCAGGCGGTACGGTGGTGCACATTACTTCCGGGGTTTCGGCGCTGGTCACCGCGCTCTACCTAGGTAAGCGGCTCGGCTATCCGCACGAGTCCATGAAGCCGCACAGCCTGGTGATCAGCTTTATCGGCGCGTGCCTGCTGTGGGTCGGCTGGTTCGGGTTTAACGCGGGCAGCGCGCTGGCGGCATCCAGCCTCGCGACCAGCGCGTTCGTCGCG
>DATKNQ010000128.1:0-3687 GCA_035541265.1 Bryobacteraceae bacterium | reverse complement strand
TCCCGCAGGATCCGATAAAGCGTCGCGCGGCTGATCCCCAGCACCTGCGCGGCGTGCAGCTTGTTTCCGCCCACGCGCGCCAGCACGTGCTGCGTATAGTTACGTTCCAGGTCGGCGAGCGGAACCAGGTCCGGCTCACTCGCCGGCGCGCCGTCTACCTCGCCGCGCAGATAGCCGGGCAGATCGCGCACGTCGATGAATTCCGATTCCGCCATCATACAGCCGTGGCCGATGACGTTTTCGAGCTCCCGCACATTGCCCGGCCAGGTGTGGCGCGACAGCACCGTCTGTGCCCTGCGCGAAATTCCCCCAATACGCTTGCCGTAATTGCGCGCGAACCGGTCCACGAAGTGGCGCTCGAGCAGCGGCAGATCCTCTTTGCGATCGGCCAGCCGCGGCAAAGTCAGCTCGACCATGGAAAGCCGGTAGTATAGATCCTCGCGAAACTGGTTAGCGGCTACCAGCTCGCGCATATCGCGATTGGTGGCGGCGATCACCCGTACATCCACCTTGCGCACGTCCGGCGACCCGACCCGCTGCAGCTCCTGGTTCTGCATCACGCGCAGCAGCTTGCTTTGCGCGGCCAGCGGCATGTCGGCGATCTCGTCCAGGAACACCGTGCCCCCGTGTGCGTATTCGAACAGCCCGGCGCGGTCCTGCGTGGCGCCCGTGAAGGCTCCCCGCACATGCCCGAACAGCTCGCTTTCCATCAGGGTCTCGACGATCGCCGAGCAGTTGCAGACGGCAAAGCGCCGCGCCGCCACCGGGCTGAGCTCGTGCAGCGCGTGCGCCACCAGTTCCTTTCCAGTGCCTGTCGCGCCGCTGATCAGCACGACCCGGTAGTGCGGCGCCACGCGCCGGATGCGGGCAAAAATCTCGAGCATCTGCGGGCTGCGGCCCACCATTCCATGAAACCGGTAGTTCTTGAGCAGCCGTTCATCCAGTTCGAGGGTCTGCCGCCGCAGCCTGGCCTCGTCGAGCAATTGCGCCACCCGCCGCCGCAGTTCGTCAGCCGCCAGCGGCTTGCTCAGGCAATCGCAGGCCCCATGCTGGATCTCCTCCACGGCCGATTCCGATGTATAGTGGTCCGTCAGCAGCAGTACCTGCGCGCCCGGATCCCAATCGGCGATGCTTTCGAGCAGGCTCGTGCCGCGCGCGATCTCGGAATCCACCAGGATGGCGTCCGCATGCGCGCTACGGATCAGATCCCACCCGGCCTCCGCGTCGCCGGCTGCGCGCACCGCCATGCCCTGCTCGCCCAACGTAGTTTGAATGGTTTCCAGGCTGGCGGCATCCCGCACAATCGCGATAACGGCAGGTATTGAGTCCACCTCACCTTATCGGCGGATGCGGTGGAATCTTTATGGCCGTCCCTATCGTCCTACCGGAGACGCCAGCGAGGGAGCCGGCGCGCCATCCTGCGGCGCCGTGATTTCCTCGGGATTCACATAAGAAAGGAAGTGCCAACCCTCGCCGTCCAGTTGAAACACGGCTGCCTGGTTGCCCGACAGCTCGAAGCGCGGCAGGCAGGCTTTCAGATCCGGCGAGGCCTTGTCCCAGTCGATATCCCAGCGGAACGCCACGTTCTTCGTATTCGGTTGGCTCCCGTCCGTGATGCCCTTGATCTCGATGCGATAGGGCCCGCGCAGCAGGACCTGATGGCCCAGCCCGGATTTCTGCAGACTGATCGAGGTCAGCAGTTGGGTGCCCTTGCCCGTGAGCCGGTAAGTCGTCCCCCAAGTCTTGCCGCTGGCATCGGTCATGTCCGCCAGCTTCCAGAGATCGTGCTGGACGCCACAGTCGACCAGCGTCTCGGAATGAAAGGTCACGCGAAAATGGTTCATCTCGCCCTGCGACCATTTCTGCGTGATGGCAGCCGCCGCCATAGCCGGCGTCAGTTCAGGCGGAGGCGGCGGGTCCGACGCACATCCAGTCATGGCGAGGATAGCCACTATCAGTACGATTACGAGCGCGTCTCTCAAACGCATTGTGGATGCCACCAGGATAGCCCCCTCCTGGCGATCTTGGCATCTTGCCGGCCGTAGTACTCTCCCGGCTATCCTTTGTTAACAGTCGCTATTTAGTTCAGTAAGCGCCCTTGCCGCAAATAAGCCGGTGTATCCAGATCGTCCGGATCGAAGACCGGCTCCGGCTCTCCGTTCACCACGGGCGCGGGCATGGGCTCGGGCTCCGCAGCGGCCACCGGTTCGAAAGCAGGCATCGCCGGCGGCGGCGCTACGATCACCGGCGCGGGCGCGGGTTCCTCGGCGGACACCATCAGGTTATGCGGCTGGAATCCGGTAGCGATCACCGTCACCTTCACCGCATCGGCCATCGACTCGTTCACGCTCACGCCGAAGTTGATCTGCACCTCGTCGAAATTGGCCGCCTCGCGGATAATCGAGCAAGCCTCGTTCACCTCGTGCAGACCCAGCCGGCTCGATCCCGTGATATTAATCAGCAACCCGCGCGCCCCACTGATGCGCGAATCTTCGAGCAGCGGCGAATTGATCGCCTGGCGCGCCGCATCCACCGCGGCATTTTCGCCGCGCCCCAACGCCGTTCCCATCATGGCGTAGCCCATGCCGAGCATGGTCGCTTTCACATCGGCGAAATCGCGGTTGATGATGCCCGGCGTGTTGATAATGTCGCTGATGCCCTGCACCGCCTGCCGCAGCAGATCGTCGGCCAGCTTGAAAGCATCGAAAAAGCTGGTGCCGCGCGGCACCAGCGCTAGCAGCCGGTCGTTCGGGATGGCGATCACCGTGTCGACGGTCGAAGCCAGCTTGGCCAGCCCTTGGTCCGCCAGGCGCATCCGCCGCGGCCCTTCGAACGAGAACGGCTTGGTGACCACGGCGATGGTCAACGCTTCCAGTTCCTTGGCCAGTGACGCGATCACCGGTGCGGCGCCCGTGCCCGTCCCGCCGCCCAGCCCGGCGCTGACGAAAACCATATCGGCGCCCTGCAGGATCTCGACGATCTTATCCGTATTCTCGAGCGCGGCCTGCCGGCCGATCTCGGGATTGTAACCCGCGCCCAGCCCGTTGGTGATCTTGGCGCCGAGCTGAAACTTGCTCGGCACCTCACAAGCCGCCAGCGCTTGCGCATCGGTGTTCATGGCGCAAAACTCCACGCCCGGCATGCCTTCGCGAAACAGCCGCGCCACGGCGTTGCAGCCGCCGCCGCCCACGCCGATCACTTTAATGCGCGCCCCGCCCGCGGCCTCTTCCTGAATCTCGTACTTCAAATCGTCGTTGTCAGAATCGATCAAGCCCATGCCAGCCTCCTTCACCACAAAATCTTTTAGCCGCGGATGCACGCAGATACACGCAGATAAAACCAAAACCTACACCGCGCCATGTGTTGGTTTTTATCCGCGTGAATCTGCGTGCATCTGCGGCTCATTTCAGAATCTTCCCCAGCAACCCATAGGTCTGCTTCTGGATCTCATGCTGCGATTTCAGTTTGGCCGAGTACATCGCCAGGCCCGCCACCGTCGCCCAGGCCGGATCGCAAACATCTTCCGGCCAATCCTGTATCCCGATCGGCAGCGCATTACACACCCGGCAGCGCAGCACTTCTTCCGCAACCTCGCACATGCCTTCCAGGTGCGCCGCGCCGCCGGCCAGGAACATGCCGCCCATCAGCGCGCCGTCCATGCCGATGCGAATCAACTCGCGCTGCACC
>DATKNQ010000127.1:0-32146 GCA_035541265.1 Bryobacteraceae bacterium | reverse complement strand
GAAGACGCGCTGCATGAGCGGGTCATCGGGCAGGATGAAGCCGTCATCGCGGTTGCGGAAGCCGTGATCCGCGCGCGTTCGGGGTTGAAAGATCCCAACCGGCCGATCGGCAGTTTCATTTTCCTGGGACCCACGGGCGTGGGCAAGACCGAACTTGCGCGGGCGCTGGCGCAGTTTCTGTTCGACGATGAACGCGCCATGATCCGCATCGACATGTCGGAGTATCAGGAGAAGCACACGGTAGCAAGGCTGATCGGCGCGCCGCCGGGATACGTCGGCTACGAAGAAGGCGGGCAGCTTACCGAGTCCGTGCGGCGGCGGCCGTATGCCGTCATCCTGTTCGACGAGATCGAGAAGGCCCATCACGACGTCTTCAACGTGATGCTGCAGGTGCTCGACGACGGACGCCTGACGGACGGCCAGGGCCGCACGGTGGACTTCCGCAACACCATCGTGACGATGACTTCGAACATCGGCAGCGCGCGCATCCTGGACTATCGCGGCACCTTCGCTGGCGAAGGTTACGAGCGCATGAAAGAGGCGGTGCTCGAAGAGATGCGGCACCACTTCCGCCCGGAGTTCCTGAATCGCGTGGACGAGGTGATCGTGTTCCATGCGCTGACCGAGGAGCATCTGAAGCAGATCGTCGAGATCCAGTTGGAGCGCGTGCGGGCGCGCCTGGCGGACCGCCGCATCACCCTGACGCTCAGCGATGCCGCGCGGCTGAACCTGGTCCGCACGGGATTCGATCCGCACTATGGCGCGCGTCCCTTGAAGCGGGCGATGCAGAAAAAAGTGGAGACGCCATTGGGCAGGCTGATCCTGAAAGGCGAAGTGCGCGACGGCCAGCACCTGGAGTTGGACGTCGATTCCGATGGCGAATTGAAGTTTAGGCCGGCGGCTGAACCGGCCGCGCGTACTGCCTAAAAAGAAAAACCGCATCGGAGTTGCTCTGAGGACCGGCTAGAGCTTCTGCCGATGCGGCTCGCCCAGGTTGGGCTGGGATCCGGCGGCGGACCATCTGGATGGAGCGGCATTCCTGGTAAAGTCCGCGTCCAAACTTTCCTCACCACGAATGCCAGATGACTACCGCAACCTCAGACCCACGGGGAGATCGTATAAATC
Organism: Bryobacteraceae bacterium; assembly: GCA_035541265.1. GTDB lineage: Bacteria > Acidobacteriota > Terriglobia > Bryobacterales > Bryobacteraceae > Bog-159. Next base: position 31,021 of record DATKNQ010000127.1, on the reverse strand, counting down.
CGCATTGATAAAAAAAACCCCTCTGTTGCAACCAACAAGGGAAGACTACCGAGCCCAATACTGTCGCAAACACCGGCTCCCGCAAGCACGTTGTCTTCTTGCGCTCGTTCCTCTTCCGCCTGCCTGTTGCAGCAGAGGGCAGGTTAAAAGTTACTACGCCAATTCAACACCGAAAATAGCAACCGGATCACCAAGTGTCAATCCTCTGTATCCTGCTGAAATTGCGCAACGTCTGCGGAGGCACGTTTTCCGGAAGCGTGGCCGTCTGGGCGGGCGGTGTGTCGCTATGACACAATCGTGGGGAATGCTCTTTTACCGGATGGCCGCGCTGGCGCTGGCCGTTTGCACGCTGGCTGGTCCTGTTTCCGGCCAGGGAGAAACCCTGCGGGCAGATGGACCGCATCCCCGCATTTTCCTCGGTGCGCGGCGGCTGAAGCTGCTCAAGCGCGAGAGCGAACGGCAGTCGCTGCGCTGGAACCAATTCAACCTGCTGATGGCCGGCAAGGCTCCCATGCCGGAACCCGGATTCGCTTCGGCCTTGTATTACGCCGTCTCGGGGAATCGCGAAGCGGGCGAGCACGCGGCGGCATGGGCCGTGGGTCCGGGCGCCGATCTTCGCCAACTGGCTCTGGTCTTCGACTGGTGCCAGGACGTTCTGACCGCGGACCAATCCAAGGCGCTGGCGGCGAAGCTGGTGCGCGGCATTCAGCAGAGCCGGCCCGACACGTCGGTGAGCGCGATCCGCTCGCGCCTGCTGGCCGCAGTGGCGCTGAGCGGCTTCGTTACTGGCATTCCGGAACGCGAGTTCGACCGCGTCGTGCAGCAGTGGTGGGAAGGCGCCATCGTGCCCGCGCTCGCCAGCGGCCGCGAGGTGCTCACCGTCGACGATCTGTATCCGCTGATGGAGATTCTGCACGTGGTACGCGACAACTTCAATGAGGATCTGCGCGAGGCGGCGCCCGGCTACTTCAGAGACCTGGGCACGACGCAACTGCTCAGTTATTATCCCGCCACGTATCCGGCCGGTGAAAACGAATATCGCATCCCGGTAACGCATCATCCGGGCAGCGGGCCGGACCTTCGCCGCGCCGCCTTGTCGCGCGCGGCCGAGCTGAGTATGGTCTCCTACGACACGAACGCGGCGGGCAGCCAGTTCCTGCAGGGCTGGCTCATGAACGATAATTTCCTGCTGCGAGGCACCTTCGGCGCGCCTTACGAGTTTCTCTGGGCGAATCCCTACCAACCCGGCCTCAGTTACTATCAAGCGCCCCTGGTGATACACGACAGTCTCTTCGGACGCCTGTTCGTGCGGTCGAGTTGGGAGGAATCCGCCACCTGGCTGGGCTGGTTCGGCGGCGAATTACAGGTATTCAACGAAGGCCGCGTAACGGATCTCGATCCGCAAGACGAGACCGAACCGCTCGATCTGGGCCGGGCTATGATCCTGTTTGGCTCGCATACCCTGAAATTCAAGGTCACGGTGCCGCGCCAGGAGCCGGTATTCGTCGTGGGACTCAGGCCGCGGAGGAATTATCTGATTGAGGTCGATGACGAGGAACTCGCCGAGGCCAGCACCGATCCGGGCGGCATTTTGGCGCTGGACCTGCCCCACGATGCGGAAGTGGGCGTCCGGCTGCGCGAGGACCCGGCTCAACGGTGAAACACTGTGAAGTTCTAGGGTGTTTCGCACGATAGTAATGGTGTGGAAGATGCGCTGCAAAATGCGGAAGACCTCCTAGAGGTCTCCCCCCAGGTGATGATGCAGACCCGGCACCGTCTCGGCAAACTCCCCGCGTTCCGGCCGGTGGCTCTGAAGATGCTGAAACTCCTGGCCAACGAAGTCGCGGAGGTGCAGGAACTGACGGGCCTGCTGCGTTCCGATCCGGCCCTGAGTGCGGAAGTGCTATCCGTCGCGAATTCGGCGATCTATGGAAACCCGCATCATATCGACAGCCTTGGGCGGGCGGTGTTGATTCTGGGTTTCGAACGGACGAGGTCGCTCACCATGATGGTGTCGCTGCGTTCACTGTTGCGCCAACGCACGCAAACGAAGGCCATGGAAGCTTGTTGGCGGCATAGCCTCGCGTCCGCTCTGCTGGCCGAAGAGTTGGCGCCGCTCTACGGCGTGGCCAAGGATCAAGCCTACACGGCCCTGCTGCTCCACGATTCCGGGAGGCTCGGTCTCCTGATGGCGTACGGCGAGTGGTACACGCCGATACTCGAAAAGCGCCACGCCGGCCTGGCCGGCTGCCTCGCATCCGAGCGCCACGCATTCCAGATGGATCATTGTCAGGCCGGCTTGTGGCTGACGCAGCAGTGGGGTTTCCCGCCCGTATACTCGCGCGTGGCCGGTTGCCATCATGACGAGTCCGCCAGCACCACACCGGATCTGGCATCGCTCGCGCATGTCGCCTGTCAACTCGCCGATGCATTAGGATTCATGGCCGTGTCGCTGGCCGAGGCGCCTTCCTGCGCGGAGGTCGCGGCGCAACTACCGGCCAACCCTTGGACCGCCTACACATTTAACGAAGAAGAATTGAAGGCCAGAATCGCCGAGCAGATTGCCTGCGGGGAGATGGCTTGAGCGGATGCTATCATAAATCGTTCGGATAGCACTCAGACGTGGGATCTCTCTACCTCGAAGACTTACAGCCAGGACAGCGCTTCACTTCCGCGACCCATTTGTTGGAGGAGGGTCAGATTAAAGCCTTCGCCGCAGAGTTTGACCCACAGCCGTTTCATCTGGACGACTCGGCCGCGCAGGCGAGCATATTCCAGGGGTTAGCCGCCAGCGGCTGGCACACCGCCGCCATCGCGATGCGCCTGATGGTGACCGGCGGCCTGCCGATCGCGAACGGGCTTATTGGCCTTGGCGGAGAAATCACATGGCCCAAGCCAGCGCGGCCGGGCGACACCCTGCACCTGGAAAGCGAAATCCTCGAAATCCGGCCTTCGCGCTCCAGGCCCGGCCAAGGCATTGTGACCGCCAGGAACACCCTGCTGAATCAGAACGGGGAGGCGGTCTACGTGTTCACCGCCAAGATTCTGGCGTTCCGGCGGGAGGCCGGGCGGGATTCTTGAATCCCGGCACACATGCCGCGACTCCATAAGGGTATCCGGGGTGCAGAGCGTGCTTGAAGAAGTGGATCAACCCTACCGGCTGGCCTGTCTCGAATTGCGCGGCGGGAATCAGGCGGGTGCATACTCCGCCGAACTGCCGGGCCTGTCCGGTTGGATTTCCTGCCGCCCGCTCAGCACTTCCGACCGGGGAGGGGATCTCTACTACCTGTCGGCTTGCAGCCAAGGGGTGATCGCCAGAGTCGCGATCGCGGACGTAGCCGGCCACGGCGAGGTCGTGAGCGCGGCCGCCGATCAACTGCGCGAGGCCCTGCGCGCGCACGTGGATCATTGGGACCAATCCGTGCTCATCCGCCGCCTGAATGAGAGTATTCTGCACGGCGCGCCGCATTCGCGGTTCGCCACGGCGTTTCTGGCTAGCTTCTACCGCGAGTCCGGAGAATTGTTGTTCACCAATGCCGGACATCTGCCTCCCTTGTGGTATCGCGCGGCCGCCAGAGAATGGAGCCTGCTGGCCGACTCCACGCCGTACAGCAAAGAGATCGTCGATCTGCCGCTGGGCCTGATCGCGGGAACGGCTTACAGCCAGACCGCCGTGCAACTGGAGCCAGGTGACCTGCTGCTCTTGTATACTGACGGAATCAGCGAATCCTGGAACGAATCGGGGGACCAACTGGGTTTGGACCGCCTGCTATCCATCGCGCGAACTTTACCGGTAGATTCCGCTGCCGCGGCGGGCCGCGGGTTGTTGCGCGCCGTCGACCGGTTCCGCGGGCCGGCGCCGCCATCGGACGACGAGACAGTCGTCGCACTGGAACGGCGCGCGGACCTCCTGTAACCATGACGTGCGGTCTGCATCTAAGGTTCGTAATGCCCAGCGATCCGCGCTACCTGCCGGTGGTGCGCGGGGCGATCTGTGCGTTGTCTGCCAGCATGGGCTGGGATGAAGGCGACTGCCGCGCCATTACGCTGGCGCTCGACGAAGCGCTGGCCAACGTGATCCGGCATGCTTACCACAATCGCGCCGACGGAAGGATCGAAGTGGAGTGCCGAGAGACTCCGGATGGCCTCGAAATCACACTGCTGGACAATGGCGACGCGCCGGACCGGAGCAAGATCTGCGCGCGCGCCATCGGCTGCGACCAGGCGGGCGGATTGGGTACGCACATCATCCGGGATGTGATGGACACGGTGTCCTATCAGGCAACGCCGGCAGGCAATCGGTTTGTAGCCACCAAACGGCTCAGGAAGACCATATGAAAATCTCAGTTCGTGATGCGGGAGAAGCCAAGGTTGTGGAAGTGGAGGGGGACGTGGATCTGGGCACGTCTCACGATCTGCGCCGCACCTTGTTCGAGAACCTGCTGCACGCTCCCAAGTTGGCGCTGAACCTGGCGGCCATTCGTTATATCGATAGCTCCGGCATCGCCACCCTGATCGAAGTGCTGAAGGATTCCCAGCGCCGCAACAAGGAATTCGTGCTGTTCGGGCTGAGCCCCGCGGTGGCGCAGGTCTTCCGGCTGACGCACGTGATCCGCATCTTTCAGGTCTTCCAGACCGAGGAAGAGGCGCTCGGTAGCGCCTAATGCAGTTCGTGGCGGAGGTGGGCGCCGGGGCTGAGCGCAGCGTCGCTTACGTAGGCGGGCTGGCCCAGCTTTTCGCGCGATCTCTGCGGCTGCTGTTCGTGTCGCCGCTGAAGCGCAGCCGGATGATGGAGCGCGCGTTGCACCAGGCGATGGCCGCCGGCGTGGGCGCGCTGCCCATCACCTCGCTCATCACTTTCTTTGTCGGCGTGATCATCGCGCTGCAGGGCGCTTACCAGTTGCAGCACCTGGGCGCAATACAGTTGGTCGCCAGCCTGGTATCGATCTCCATCACCCGCGAATTGGGCCCGCTGGTAACTGCCATTGTGGTGATCGGCAGATCCGGTTCGGCATTCGCCGCGGAAATTGGCACCATGCGCGTGACCGAAGAATTAGACGCGCTCGAGACCATGGCGCTCGATCCGGTCGCGTTTCTGGTGGTGCCGAAGTTTCTGGCCATGGCCGTAATGATGCCGTGCCTCGCCATCTGGGCCGACTTCATGGGCGTGTTGGGCGGCTGCCTGTTCGGCGTCGTGAGCGGCAACTTCACGCTGGGCAGCTACGTGATTGCTACGCGCGATGCGATGGTCATGCACGACCTCACAAGCGGCATCGTGAAGGCGCTGGTCTTTGGGCTGATCATCACCGCGGTGGGTTGCCAGGAGGGTTTTTCAACCGGCGCCGGTGCGGAGGAGGTCGGCCGCTCGACCACGTCGGCGGTGGTGATCTCGATCCTCCTGGTGATCCTGATCGATCTGGTCTTCACTACGCTGTTCTACCTCGCGCGGGGGACGATGTAGCATGCGCGCCAGCATTGCGGCACGCGACCTTCGTGTGAGCTATGGCACGCGGGAAGTACTGCACGGTTTGAATTTCGAGGTGGCCCACGGCGAGACCGTGGTGGTGATCGGCGGCTCGGGATCGGGAAAGAGTACGCTGCTGCGCACGCTGGTGGGGCTTGAGAAGCCGTCATCCGGCGCGGTGCACGTCAAGGGCGTGGACATCACGAAGGCGTCCGCGCGCGAGATGGACGCCATCCGCAAGAAGATTGGCCTGGCGTTTCAAGGCGGCGCGCTGATCGGTTCGCTTTCGGTAGGCGAGAACATCGCGCTGCCGCTGCTCGAACACACCAACCTGGAGTCGACCACCATTGAAGTGATGGTGCGCATCAAGCTGGAACAGGTGGGGCTGAGCGGCTATGAGAATTACATGCCTGCCGAGCTTAGCGGCGGCATGCGCAAGCGCGCCGCCTTCGCCCGCGCCCTGGCGATGGACCCGGAGATCCTGTTTTTTGACGAGCCTTCGGCGGGACTCGATCCGATCACCGCGGCGGGTATCGACGAACTGATCCTGGATCTCAAGAAGGCTTACTCCATGACGATCGTGGTAGTGACGCACGAACTGGCCAGCGCCTTCCTGATCGCCGACCGCATTATACTGCTGGATCGCGGAAACATCGAGGCCATGGGGCCTGTACAGGAGGTCCGCGAAAGCCGGCAGCCACGCGTGCGCCAGTTTCTCGACCGCGTGGCGGACACCACCCAGGACGACGATGTCGATCACTTACGAAGATACACGGAGGGGATAAGGTGACATGCGCGAACGCACTCTAGTGGGGCTGTTTGTCCTGCTCGCGGGGGGACTGCTGGTAGGCGCGATGCTGGCCATCTCGGGCGGCGTGGCGTCGGCGACCGTGGCCCACCGGACCTATTTCAAATTCGCGGGGGGCGTGCAGGCGGGCGCGCCCGTGCGTTATGGCGGCATGACGGTGGGCAGAGTTACGCGTGTGCGCGTGGACCCCACGAATTCCACGCGCATCGAAATCCAGGTCGCCGTCAACCGCGACACACCCATCAAGACCGATAGCGTCGCCAAGATCTCCACGCTGGGCCCGCTAACGGATAACTACATCGAGGTCACAACTGGTACTCAGAACGCGCCCTTGGCACCGCCCGGATCTGTCCTGAACTCCGCGGAAGCGTTCGGCCTGCCCCAGTTGGGCGACGCCGCGCAAGCCATGCTGCCCGATGTCCACAACGCGATCGCCAAGCTGAATCAGAATCTGGACGGCCTGACCGTCACCATCGCGCGCGCCAACGATCTGCTGAACGATCGCAATCGCGCCGCAATCGCCGGTTCCTTGGGCAACGTCGATCACCTGCTCGCGGATGCCCGGCCCCAGGTGACCGAGTCTCTCAATAATCTGAACGGCCTCCTGAATGACACGCGTCCCAAAGTCACAGCCAGCCTGACCAACGCGCAGGAGATCACCAAGACACTCAATGCCAAGCTCGGTCCGCTGCTCGATCAGGTGCAGACGACTACCGCGCGCGCCAACGAGACCCTGTCGCATCTGGATGCGACGCTGGTCGAGAACCGCCCCGACATTCGCGCGGTGGTCGTGAATCTGCGCGACACGCTGGCCCAATTGGATCAAACGCTCGACCAAAACGCGCCAAACATCGATGAACTGCTGGACAACATCCGCATGGCGACCGAGAATTTGCGGGCGCTAACGGAGACTTTGCGGCGCGCGCCGGCCAGCCTGATCCGGGGCATGAAAGTGAAAGAACGCAAACCGGGAGACCAGGAGTAGATATGCGAGCGACCTTTTCTTGCGGTTTGGTGGCGATTGCGTGTGCGCTCGCCCTAGGCTGTGCCAGCACGCGGCCCGTCCATTACTACACGCTGGCATCCGTGTCGGTCCCGGCGAACCAGGTGAAGCCCGGCGGTCCCGCGATTCTGGTTGGCCCGATCGAAACCAGTGAGCTGTTGCAAGATACGCGGATCCTGTATCGATCAGGCGCGAATCTGGCGGGCGCCTACGAATATCATCGTTGGACCGAGCGGCCCGGCACGATGGTCCGCGAGGGCCTCCTGCGGGCTTTGCGCTCCACGGGCGAGTTTCAAAAGGTGCTGGAGTCGGCCAGCACGGCGACCGGCGATTACCTCGTGCGCGGCAAACTCTATGAGTTCGGCGAGGTGGATGATCCGTCGGTTAAGACCAGCATCTCCCTACAACTCGAGTTGATCGACACCAAGACTAAGCGCGATGTCTGGTATCGGCACTTCTCGCGGGACGAACCTGCCGCGGGCAAGGCCATGAAGGACGTGGTGGAGTCGATGGATCGCAATCTGCAACAGGTTCTGAACCAGGCTGCCGCGGAGATTGGCCAGTTCGCGGCTGCGCACCGCTGAGTCAGAATACCGCGCGACTCTGCGTCTCCTGCTTGGCCGCGAGCGAGTAGCGCGGATCTACCGTCCCGCCGTGCAGAATACGCGCGGCGGCGTATTCCCCAACCGCCGGGCCGTGCTTGAAACCGTGCCCACTCCCGCCGCCCACCAGCCAAACGTTCGGCCGATCGGGATGCCGGTCGATCAGGAAATCGCCGCTCGAGGTGTTCTCGTACTGGCAGACGCGCGCTTCGACAAGCGGCGCATTTCGCAGCGCCGGCAGGCGCTCGCCCAGGCAGGCGCGCGCGGCGGCCAGCGCTTCAGCCGAGGGCAGCCTGTCGGCGGTATCCGGGTCGATCGGCGGCCCGTGCTGGTCGAGCGCGATTTTCACGCCGCGGCCGTCGAGATCGGGAAAACCGTACGGAGCGCGTGGGTCGCTGAAATCGATCCAGGTGGGCATCGCCGGCGGAGAGAAGCGCACGTCACCCGGCGGCGTCCCGAAGAAAAAGACTTCCTGGCGGGTAGGCACGATGCGCTTGCCGAGTAATTCCGGAAACAGTTTGGGCAGCCAGGGACCGCACGCAAATACGCACACTCCGGCGGCCGGCGCCGCAGCCGCCCGCCGCGCGAACTCCACGCCGCGCCGGATCGCATCTTCCACCACGGCCTGAAGCGCGCGGCGGGCCATCAAGGCGCCGCTCCGCGGCTCGAATATCCCGCTCGCACCCGGTGCGAAGCGCATCTGCGGAAACCGCGCCTCCAGTTCCGCCGGCATCAGCAGTTCGAAGGATGCGCCGCAGCGGGCCAGCGTACGGCGCGTGTCTTCGCTATAAGCATCGCCGGCGGCCGCAGCCCATAGAACGCCGGTCTGATGAAACAGCGGCTGTCCGGTCTCACGAAAAAATGCCTGCCAGAGATCGAGCGAGCGCATGGCCGAGCGTGTGTAGATCTCGTCCGCGCCATAGCCCATGCGAATGATGCGCGACTCGCCCCCGGAACTGGCCCGCGCATTGGCCGCGCCCCACGCATCGATCAGCAGCACGCACGCACCGCTCTGGCGAAGATGATGAGCGGTCCACGCGCCAAAAACACCGGCACCGATCACGGCTACGTCATACGGCATGCGTCCCTGCCATTCTAATCGAGTGGCGCAGCGGCGCGCGGCAGCAGTAGCTTGAAGCAACCGAGCACGGCCAGCATCAGCATCAGGCAGGCCAGGATGCCGGGATTGAACGACAGGTCCGTCTCGAGCTCGCGCAGCAGGTTGCCCCAGGAGGGCAGCGGATCGGCGACCCCCAGTCCAAGCAATCCGAGATTCGCCTCGCTGAGGATGAACAGCGGAATGGACGTCCAGAACTGCGCCAGCAGAATAGGCTTCAAGTTCGGCACGACCTGCCGCACCAGCAGGCGCAGGCCGCCGGATCCGCACGCACGCGCCTGCAACAGGAAGTCTGAGTCGCGAATTCCGCGCGCGCCAGCGCGCACCACGCGTGCCGGCCCGGCCCAGCCGAGCGCGCCGAGCAACGCAAAGGTGATCAGCAACGAAGTGGACGGAGCGACATTCAACGGCAGCATGGCCCGCGCGGCGATCAGCAGAAAAATCCAGGGCAGCGAAAGCATCAGGTCGATGGCGCGCGCGATGAGGCGGTCGGCCAAGCCGCCGCAATAGCCGGCGATTCCGCCGATTATTACGGCGAGTGCGGTGGAAAGCAGCGCGGCGGCCGGAGCCAGCAACAGCGAGATGCGTGTGGCCGCCAGCAAACGGGCCAGGCGGTCACGGCCCAAAGCGTCCGTCCCCAGCAGGAAACGCCATGAAACGGGTGCGCTGGGGAAGTCGCGGAACTGGTGCGCATACGAGGCGCCGGCGATGCGGTCCGAGAAGATCGCCGCCAAGAGCAAGGCGGCCAGAAAGGCCCATGCGGCGCAGCGCAAAACACGGGTCATGTGCGCGCCTCGCTGCGGCGGCCCGGTGCGTCCGCCACCAGATTCGCCAGTTGTGTAACCAGCGTCACTAGCATCGTAAGCGTGACCAACAGCGGCAAGTCGCGGGCGAGGGCGGCCTTCCAGGCAAGTTGTCCGATGCCTGGAAAATCGCAGATCACTTCGAAGGCCACCGCCACACCGAAAGCAATACTCACAGATGTCCCAGCCAAGGCGAGCGCCTGCGGCGCGGCGATGGGGACGACGTGCCACAACAGGATGCGCAACGGACGGATACCGCGCGCGCGCGCCGCCAGCACATGGGGCTGCGCCGCCGCATCGGACAGCACGTTGCGCAGATACTGGAAGACGCGCGGAAAGACGGCCAGCGCCATCACCATCCGGACCGGGCCGGTATAGACATAGATCAACAGCGCCAGCGCGGCGGACGGCACGCACAGCAGCAAGCCTGTGAGAAATCCAGCCAGCGCGCTCCAGGCTCGTGCGGGATAGATCGCGCAGGGCAGGGCGAAAGCCAGCGCCAGCGCCCATCCGCCCAGGAGCCCGACGGCCATGAGTTGCGCGGTCACCGGCCAGCGCTCCCGCAGCAGTTCCGCCACCGGCCGGTTCCAGTTTTGCGAGGTCCCGAAGTCGCCCCGGAACATCGCGGCCGTGTGGCGCATCGCGAAAGAGAAGAAGTTGCTCCGGGCCACGGACGCGGCTTCCCTGGCGCGCAGCGCGGCCACATCGCGCGTGGGATCGAGTTCGTGTTCGTCGACTCCGTAACCGGGGCTGAGACGCACCAGAGCGGCGGTGAGTATGCCGCCTACCACCACAGTGACCGCCAACGAAAACGCTGCCCGCGCCAGACGCTGCCACACGCGCATCAGTTCACCTTCGGGCGATGCGTGGCGCTGCCGGCACCTCCCGGCAGTAAGTGCAGTCCCTTGGCATGCCCGTTCTTCACGTGCTTCGACTTATACATGCGGCGATCGGCCTGGGCGAGTAACTGTTCGGCGTCGGAGCCATCCTCAGGGTAAAAAGCCTCCCCCACGCTTAAAGTAATCACGCCAGCGCCACTGACCATTTCTGCTGCGTCGCAAGCGATACTCTGGAATTCCGAGATGCGCCGATAGACGGCTGTGCGGTCGCTGCCCGGAAGCAGGATCACAAACTCATCGCCTCCCATGCGAGCGACATAGTCGTACTCACGGCAGTTCTCGCGCAGCACCTCGGCTACATAGCGCAGCACTTTGTTGCCTTCCAGGTGGCCGAAGCGATCGTTCACCTGCTTGAAATTATCGACGTCACAAACCAACACGGTCAGCGGCTCGAGCGTGCGTTTGCTGCGCGAAAGTTCGCCGTCCAAGCGCAGGAATAATGAACGGGCGTTAGGCAGCATGGTCAGGTAATCGGTGGTCGCCGAATCCTCAGCGAGTTGAAAACGCAGAGCGTTTTCGATGGCCATCGAGACCTTGGAACTGATGGCCAGAAGGATGCGTAAGTGGTCGCGCGAGAAGGCGTCCTTCTCCGCACGATAGAGCGTGAGACAGCCGATCACACCGTTCACGCCTTCGAGCGGCACCGCCAGCGCCGAGCGCAACGTGCTGAACTTAGACGGATCGTGCAGATATCCGGACTCGACCGACGGGTTGCCGTTCAAAATGCTCTTGCGATTCGCCGCCGCCCAGCCGGAAAGTCCTTCGCCCGCCGGAATCTCCAGAGAGGAAAACAGCCGGTAATTCTCGCCGTTGACATAGTGAGGAATCAGCCGGTCGCCACGGCAGATATATATGGCGATGCCGTCGTAAGGGACTATCTTCTTCAAGCGGATAGTTACTACCGAGAGAGTTTCATCCAGACTGAGTGAGTTACCTAGGTCCTGGGTCAGCTCGTAGAGTAATTGCACTTCCTGGCGGGCGGCGGCTATGGAGGCCAGGAAATCGACAGGACCGCTGCCGTTCTCGCCGGACGATTCGAAACCCGCGGCCGGCTCATTACCGTTCGAAATCCTCAGGCCGGTGGAAAGCCGGCTGCCTGCAGAAGGTTGCGCCTGGGCCATCCGCTCGAGTTCGCGGTAGCGGCGGGCGAGGATGGCGACCACGGCCGGGTCGAGGGTCTTGCCGGCCATTTCAATAACCTGCTGCATGGCTTCGTCGAGCGGCAGCGCACGGCGATACTGCCGGTCCGCGGCCAGGGCATCCAGGCAATCGACCGCCGCCAGGATGCGCGCGCCCAACGGGATCTCTTCACCTTTGAGCCCGTCGGGATAGCCGGAGCCGTCCCAGCGCTCGTGATGAGCGCGCACGAGCGGCACCACCGGATACGGGAACGACACGCGCTCCAGAATCTCGGCCCCGACCACGGGGTGGATTTTCATCTTCTCGAACTCCTCGGGCGTGAGCCGCCCCGGCTTCGAGATGATGTGCTCGGGAATTGCCAGCTTGCCGATATCGTGCAGCAGGGCCGCGGCCCGGAGCGCTTCCAGGTTCGCGCCGGAGAGCCCCAATTCCTTGCCGATCTCCACGGCATAGGTACGGACGCGCCGCAGATGCTCGTGCGTGGTATGGTCCTTCGCCTCTATCGCGAGGGCCAGGGCTTCAATTGTCCGCAGGTGCAATCCGGCCATGTCTTCCACATGACGCTTCTCATCGCCCAGGCGGCCTAGATACATGCGGTAGGACCGATGAATGAAGTAAATCACCGGCAGCAGCAGTACGGAAGACTCCCAGCTTACATGACGGCTGAGAAGATGGACCATCCAGGCCAACGACGCTCCCAGGATGTAAAAAGGGAATGACCACAAGTAACCGTGCCAGGTTTCGGCGGCTGGCCGGCCGCTGGTTAGCACGGCGAGGCCGCCCTCCGGCAGGGTGCTGACGATGAAATAAAGGAGGGCCGCGGCAACCAGCAGAAACGGCCCCGCATCGCCAAACGCGGCGATCGCCGGCCAGTGATAAAAACGATACGCAACAGAGGTGGCGGCGCCGGCGCCCGCCACCGTGAACAGAATGCGCGCGGTATCCGGCGTGCGGCGCGAGGTCCACACACCTTGTGACAAAGCGCAGGCGCAACTCAGCACCAGAGACTCACTACGAGACATCTCCGCGACGCCAATCAGGCTGAGGAGAAGCGCCGGCGACAGGTCCCCCGGCGCGCCCGGAAGATTGACTCTTATGCCGCAGGCCAAGGCCGATAGCGCCAGGTAGAAACAGAACCGTCCTAAATCGCTGCCCAGCCAGGGATATACGCCGGCGATGACACACGCCGCGCCAATTACGATCCAGACCGCCGCAAAGATACTCGCTTTCACGTGCATAGGGATCTGCATACACCGGCCGGCGCATTTCGAAAGTTGCCTTTGGAGAAGTTACTAGGATAAACGAAAGTAGTAGTGCCCTGAAGAGAAACACATTGCGCTCGGAGCTCGGCTACCATATAGTGATAATGAGTTGTAAATCACTGCGGCACAACACTTTTAGTGTGACACAAGGTACTTAAGGTACCAACGTTATATATTGGCCGACTAACAAACACCCGGATCGGGAACATGGCTGAGTTATCCAAAGTTAACAGGGAGCGTCGAGAGGCCGGCATGCAACCCGGCGCAACCGTAGATCGTCAGTGTGAGGAGGGACCGGAAGTATGCCCACGGGGTTGACCGGTATGGCCGAGCCCGAGGTAGCCACTGGTCTTACGGTGCATCACACACGGAAGTCGCCGGACGCGGCGCGCGACAAGATCGCGCGATGCATGCCGAAGGCTCCGGTTACGCGGGAACAGGCAGGCATCTCATCGGCCCTGATTGAGGACCTCTTCCTGCGGCATGTGCACCTGAAAAGATGCAACACCATCGGCGCAACCAGCGAATCGACGGCACTGGCGTATCCGATCGTCGAGCGCGTCTTCCGCGACCTGCGCAATCAGCGTCTGCTGGAAGTCAGCGGCATGCTGGGCGACGATTACGTTTTCGCCCTGACGAACGCGGGCCGCACAATGGCTGCCGAACGCTGCCGGATGTGCCAGTATGCCGGACCGGCGCCGGTCAGCTTGACCGCCTATCAACGAGCGATCCTCGACCAGCGTCCCCAGGTCGTAGTCAACCAGGCATCGCTGCGCCTGGCATTCGGCGACCTGGTGGTCACCGACCGTCTGCTCGACCAGCTGGGCCCCGCGCTCGTGGCGCAGAATTCCATCTTCCTTTACGGGCCGGCCGGCACTGGAAAGACCAGTCTGGCACAGCGACTGCTCCGGGTGTATGGCGATCAACTGGTAATGCCCTATGCCGTGGAGGTGGATAACCAGATCATCGTCGTATTCGACCCTGCGGTACACGAGCGGGTAGAGATCGACATTGACGACGCCGATCCGCGCTGGATCGTCTGTCATCGGCCGTGCGTGATGGTCGGCGGCGAGTTAGTCCCCAGTATGCTGGAGTTACGGCTGGACGAGACATCCGGCACTTATGCTCCGCCGGTGCAGATGAAAGCCAACGGCGGCATGCTGGTAATCGATGACTTCGGAAGACAGTTGATTTCCCCGCGCGACTTACTCAATCGCTGGATCGTACCGCTCGACCGCCGGTTAGACTATCTGTCGTTGAATTACGGCGTTCGCTTCCATATCCCTTTTGAAGTCATGATCGTGTTTGCGACCAACCTGGAGCCCTCGGAGCTGGCGGACGAAGCTTTTCTGCGCCGCATTCCGAATAAGATCCTGGTGGATGCGGTCGCCCCGGAAGTGTTCGATGAAATCTTCCGGCGGGTACTGGCCAAGTTCAAGATGGCCTGCGACGAGGGCTCTTACGAACACCTGCGGAAGTTGTGCCTGGAGCGGGGAGGCGATCTGCGGCCATCCTATCCCAGGGACATGTGTCAGATTATTCGCGCGTTAAAAACATACGAGGAGAAGCCGCTAAGAGTAGGCAAGGCCGATCTGGACCGCGCTGTCGAGTTGTTCTTCGGGGCCATGCAGAGCGGGCACTCGGGTTAACGAGTAGGTAGACCATGCAAGTGCAACATACAACTAACATGCGAGTCAGCGAACGGCGTCCGGTTCGCGGCGCCATTCAAATTTCGTGGGAGGCGCCATCCGGTGAGATCAAGCGCGTGCGGGCCACATGCGTCGACGTTTCCGACGAAGGCGTACGCGTAACGTGTGAACAGCCGATCGCGTTGCGGACCAACTGCTATTTGCAAGCGCCGGCGTTTGGCTTGATGGGCAACGCCACGGTCCGTTTCTGCCGGCGATCTGGGCTGAAGCACACCATCGGGTTCATGTTCAGTTGGGCGCCGAGCCAGGCCGACGCGGGCAGGAAGCGGCTGGCCGGAAACCTGCCGGACGGAAGTGAGCCGCATGATTGTTGACCGCACCATCCGGGCGATGACCCGCGAGGAGAAGCAGGCTAAGCGGGAATGGGGCACCGGCGCGTGCCAGGCCCGCGGCTGCACGGCGCGCGCGGCCTACTTACTGATGGAGACGTCCACCGCGAATTCCACGGCTGAAGAGTGGTGGCAATATTGCTGCCCCAAGCACGCGCGCGGGTTTGCCGACGAGTTCGGATTAGAGTTACCCCCGGTGCCGCGCCGGTGTTCCCGTCCGGCCGTCAGCAGCGAATCGCATCCGGCGGCATCCTAAGATGAGAGAGGATGCTGCAGGATGCCCCTAGCAGGACCGCTCACCGCGTGGCTATGCATCGCGCCGCGCACCAGCTTCTGGATGATCCCAGGATTTTCGACGATCCGCTGGCGATAAGCATTTCCGGCCTTGGCGCGGCATCGGAGCGGCGCGCTCAGGCCGGCCGGCTCGACACCCGCACCGCGCGGTACCTGCGGGCGTTTATAGCCGTACGCAGCCGTTACGCGGAGGATCAACTGGCCGCCGCCATCGGGCACGGCGTTCGCCAATACGTGGTGCTGGGCGCCGGACTCGACACTTACGCGTATAGGCGTCCGCATCCCGCCGATGCGTTGCGCGTCTTCGAGGTGGATCATCCGGCGACGCAGTTGTGGAAGAAAGAGCGGCTGGCCCACGCATCCATTCCGATACCCGAGTCACTCACTTTTGTGCCGGTGGATTTCGAGCACCAGATGCTCGCCGCCGAGATGGCGCGGGCGGGTTTCCGCACCGGCCAGGCCGCCTTCTTTGCCTGGCTGGGCGTGGTGATGTATCTCACACTGGAGGCCGCCACCAGCACGCTGGCATTCATCGGCTCGCTACCGGCCGGAAGCGGCGTGACGTTCGACTACGCGCTCGCCCGAAACGCACTCACAGGGGCGGAACGTATGGCCGCCGGCGCACTGGCCGCACGTGTGGCGCGCGCCGGGGAACCGTTCCGCCTGTTCTTCGAGCCGGCCGGTCTGGCGGGACTGCTCGGCGGCTTGGGCTTTGGCCGCCTCGAAGATCTGGGTGCCGCGGAAATCAACGGACGCTACTTCCAGGACCGGACGGACGGCCTGCACATTGGCGGCGGCCTGGCCCACTTAATGACGGCGTGGCGCTAGGAAGTCTGCGCCGGCTCGAAGTAACGTTGCGCCAGTTCCGGCTTGGCGATCACGGCCTTGCGCCAGCAGGAGCGCGCTTCAAATTCGTTGCCCAGCGACATCAGAGCGTGGCCGAGATTGAGCAGCGCTTCGCCGAATTGCGGATCGGCCTTCAGCGCCTCTTTGTAAAGCACAGCCGCGTCTTCCGGCTCGCCGCGCCGCTGGCAAATCAAGCCTGCGTTATACAGCAGTTCGGGACTGCGTTCGCCGGAGTCGAGTAACTGGCGGTAAAGCTCGAACGCTTTGTCGTAATCCTGGTGTTCGAGCGCCAACGCGGCCAAGCCGCGCAAGGCTTCGCGAGAATCGGTGCCGGAGTTGGTCAGTTCCTGGAAGCACATTTTGGCTTCTTCCTTGTCGCCGGCGCGCCAGTGCGCGATGCCGAGATTCAACTTCGCTTCGGGCCAATTCGGGCGGCGCTGCAGGCAGCCTTCGAACGCTTGGATGCTGCCGGGGTAATCGGCGCGCTGCAATCGCAGGTGGCCGATGCGAAAGGCTGCGTCGTCGGCATCCGGCGAGTTCGGCGGCACCTGCGCGTAAAACTTCTCGGCGGCTGGCAGATCGCCCAGTTGCTCCTGGACCAAGCCAAGATTCCAATGTACGCCGGCCAGTTTCGGATCGATCTCGAGCGCGCGTTTGTAGGCGGTACGCGCGCCCTTCAGCTCGCCCTGTTCCTGCAGCGAGACGCCGAGGTTGAGGTAGGCCTGCGGCGCATTGGGCTGCACCTTGGTGGCGCGCGTGTAAGCTTCCGCCGCTTTCGGCAGGTCGCCGGCTTTGTGGCAGGCGACGCCCAGATTGAACCAATTCTCGAAGACTTGCGGCGCGATCTCCGTCAGCTTGCGCGAATACTCTGCGGCGGCTTGATGATCGCCCGCGGCGAATGCCGCGCCGGCCAGGCCTTCCAGGGCGATCTGGGATTTCGGCTGGATCTCCGCCAAACGCTGCGCGTACTTGCTCACCTGCTCGTAATCCTGGGTCGACAAGGCCAGAGATACGAGATTGCTCAGAGCCTCCTCGGAGCGCGGATTGCGGCTCAGGATGCGGCGGTACAACTCCACTGCCTCGGTGCTGCGATCGCGCTTCTGCAGCGCCACAGCCTTGCCGAAGAGCGCTTCGTCATGATCCGGATGGCGCGCCAGGAAGCGGTCGTAAGCGTCGATGGCTTCACTGTAGCGCTCCAGCTGCACCAGGCAAGCGGCCAAGGCCAGATGCGTCTCGGCGCGTCCGGGATCGTTGGCGATCGCCTTGCGGAAGGATTCCGCAGCCTCTTCCCACCGCTCGATGCGTCCCAGGCACACGCCGGTATTGAAGTGCGCGGTGGGATGCAGGGGCTGCAGCAGCGCGGCCTCGGCGTAACTCTGCGAGGCCGGCAGATACTGTTGCATCTCGTACTGCAACTGCCCCAGCGCAAAATACAATGCCGGATGGCGCTCATTATTATCCAGAGCGCGCGTCAGCTCGGCGGCTGCCTCCGGCAGCTTGCCATCCAGATGCAGCGCGGCAGCCTTCGATAGCACACGGCTGATCCGCGTTTCCTGTGCCGTGGCAGCCGATGCCTGTGCGTCGCGCGGGACGGCCACCGGACCTGTTTCCGTGCTTCCCGCATGGCGGTAATCCATTGCTAATTTCTCCTTGTCTGTTCCGCTGTCGCCGTCCTTCCCGGACAGCAAACCGCAAATTCTGCCCAGCCAATCGCCGTGGCTCTCCACCTTCACCCAGTACACGCGTGCACGCTCACCCGCCTCGCTGAAGAAGCCCACGCCGCCGCTCTTGAGCCGGTCCTCCGTCCAGAAGTCGGCCTCCTGGCCCTCGATAAACGCGCGATAGCGGTTGCCCTTCACATCCACGGTGACCCGGTAAGGCGTGTTCGCGTGGACCATCATGCGCAGGGGAGTCTCGACACGCTGCCCCTTGCTGCCCTCCACGACGGGATAACGCACCATGGCCACTAGCGGACGCGGGCCAGGCTGGATCACGGTGAACTTCAGGGCATAATAGTTATCCGCATCGCGCGCGCGCACCACCCAATCGACGCTCTTGTTTTCGATCTGGGCCATGAACTCGAAGCGGTAATCGGAAAGCGGCACGGACGGACGATACAGCGCCAACTGGCCGGGATGGATGAAGCCATCCGAGTTGTACGACCAGCCCTTGGCCCATTTCGGCTGCACGCCTTTCCATTGGTTCAGCCCGCCGCGAAAGTCGTCGGCAAACTCGCGCGTGGCGCGGTTGGCCAGCCATTGGCGGACCGAATCGCCGCGGGACGCTCCAGCCTGCGAGACCAACCGCGAACTGAAGAAGCCGGCGAGCAGCAGCACAGCGGCCGCCGCGCCCATCAGCACCCACTTGGGTATATTCGAAATCCAGTCCCTGCGGCCACCTTCGATGACTTGTAGTGACGGCCGCGGCCTGGCCGTACGGGCGGCTCCATAAGCGGTGACGCCGCCGCGGAGCAGATCGTTGAACGTCACCCGCACGGGATGGATCGCAAATACCGGGGTACATACCCGCAGCGTGTGCGCGAACCGCAGAGCCGCGCGGGAGCGCAGGGCCGGAGCCTCCGCCGGATGTATCGGTTCGACCTGGTGAGCGCGCAGATCCGCCAGCCGCGTCGATTCGAGGCGAGGCTTGAGTAGCTTCGGTACGGGGACCAGTGCGCGCCGTGCGATCAGGGCCGGCGCGGAAGCGCACCTGGGTTTCGCCGGCGATGCTGCCGCCGACGCCACGTTTTCAGCGATCATCGGCGCGAGGGTTGGGCGCCCGCGCAATGCGAAGAAGTCGTGACCCGCGTCCGTAACCGGGAGGGGCCGGTTTAGAGGAGCCGGCGTGAAATGCGGATCCCGATGACCCTCGGCCGCCTGCATGCCCGGCTCATCAACACGCATCGGCCGGGCGAGCGCGCCGATGGCGGCAGCCTGGCAAGTGACCAACGGCGCGGTAGGACCCGGAAGCAGAATGGGGACCATCTCGCGTTCGACGGCCGTGTCGCACGATACGGCGGCCGGCTGCGGTTCGGCGGGTTGCGGGCTGGAGGGCGCCAGCATGGGGGCCAGGCCGAGTGAATGTCCAGCCAGCGAATCGAGTTGCTCCCAAGTGGGAAGGCTGGTCTCGATGGATGGCAGTGAGGGCGCCCGGTGGTTAGCGACCGGCGCCGCCGTAAGCAATGCGGCAGCCGCAGCGTGCTGCGGCTGTGCTGCTAAAGGGTCGGCCACCGTGAACGAGTCGAGGGACGGGGCTCCCGGAGGTCTGGGGAAAACGACCCGTATATTGCGGCCGGCGATGGTATCGAGCGCGACCGGCGCGGGCTGCTCCACCTGCAAGGGCAGGAGTCCAGCTACAAACGGATGAGGCGGAACCTGATCGGCGGGGAAAATGCCGAGCGCCAAGGACCCTTCGCTGGCCGCGGGCACCCCCGGCAGAGCGATCGTTGTTTCGCAATGAACCGGCGCTGCCTTGTGCACGGCCGGAACGGAGGGTCCCAAACCCGCGACGGCCCTCTGCGGCGGGAAGGCTGATCGCAAGGATACCGGCGCGGGATGCCATTCCGGCGGGGCACCAGCGTGCGCGAAATCGGGCAGGGGAATGCGATGCGGAACTTGGATGGCGCGCCGGACGCGAACCGTGACCGGCGCGGGCCGCTGGGCGGGCGGAGCCGCGGCCACCAATGTTCGCGCAGGGCCGGCTACCGGCTCTGCCGCCGGTAAAATAGTGGCGGAAAACGGCGCGCAAGAGACCTCCGCCCGGAAAAGCATGGATTCCAGCAAAACGGGACGGATCACACCGTGCGACACGGGCCGCCATATCGGGGAAGTCGGCCGCTCGACCTGTGCCGCCACGGCATTCACCGTCATGACCGGCAAGAACTGCACGCCGCGAGCACAGGTGGCACGATCGCGCGTTTGCATGCGCGGTGCCGGGCCCTTCGGCTTCGGACCCTCCCGGAAGTCGGCGAGACGCGAGGGCGCGGGTCCCGGAGCTAGCGCTTCGTAGACTTCGCGCCGATAGCGTTCGAGGTATTTCTTCCGATGCGCGTCACTGCAAAACTCCGCGTCCCGGAGTTGCCGGATCGGGCCGATTCCTTTTCCGCAGTAAAGACATTCGACACGCACTCTATAACCCCGCCTTGGTCATTGTAGATCTGATATCACCGTAGAACAAGGCACGACTTACTAAATTCCGGAAAGTCACCTAATATTAACCCATAGCCCCCCCGTACCATATGTTATCTTCAGTTAACTAATTGCAAACTAAATGTAGTGTCAGTGCATCCGGGCGGCCGGGAAGACAGGGCGAGCTTGTCACGCCGTCCTCTACGTTGGGGTAGTTCCACATTGCGGTACGCTGAAGCTGATGAGTCTGGAACAAGCTCGCGAGTGGCTGGCAAGCGCCACCGCGGTAGCCGTGCTGACCGGGGCTGGGATCTCGGCGGAGAGCGGCATACCAACCTTCCGCGGAGCCGGTGGACTGTGGAGGGAGTACAAGCCCGAGGACCTGGCCACGCCGGAGGCTTTTGCGCGCAACCCCCGCCTGGTCTGGGAATGGTACAACTGGCGGCGTGAGTTGATCGCGCAGGCGCGGCCAAACGCGGGACACGCCGCGCTGGTGAGGCTGGAGATCCGGAAGCCGCACTTTACCCTGGTCACGCAGAACGTAGATGGCCTCCACGATATGGCGGGAAGCGGCCGGATGCTGAAGTTGCATGGAGACATCTGGCGTATGCGGTGCACATCCTGCGGCAGTAACTGGCCGGACCGCCGGGCGCCGCTGCCCAAGCTTCCGCCACACTGCGGCTGCGGCGGCCTGGCACGTCCCGGCGTGGTCTGGTTCGGCGAGCCGCTGCCCGAGGGTATGATGCAGGAAGCCGAACATGCTGTGATGGAGGCGCAAGTTCTGCTGGTCGTCGGCACGTCGGCGCAAGTCTATCCGGCGGCCAGCCTGATTCCGCTTGCTAAACAAGCGGGCGCGCGCGTCATCCAGGTCAACTTGGAAGCTACACCTTACTCGGCGATTGTGGACTGCGCACTCGAGGGCCGGGCGGGTGAGATTCTGCCGCAACTGATCGACAAGTGACTATTCGACCAGGTACACGTTGTAAGTAACACCGGTGATGCCTGTCTTGGTCCCGCCGGCATCGGCGGTAAAGACGCTGGCGCCGCCCTGAAAATCCACCTTGTCGGCGACGATGGCGGTAGTCGTTCCCGACGCACTGACGCTGGTGCTGGTTCCGTTATTGATGTTCAGTAAGGCGTGCGGGAAATAGAGCGAACCGGTCAGGTTCAGGCTGGCGCCTCCGGCTATGGTGCTCGATCCCGGGGAAGTCATTGAACGATCCTGATAGAACAAAATGCCCTGATAACTTCCCGACGTCTGCGCGCTCAGGGTGACGGTCGCGCCGTTGGCAATGTTCACCGTGGCGCCGTTTGTCAGGTAGATCATTACTCCCCCGGTCGCGGTCAGAGACGAACCTCCCTGAATGCTGAAGGTTCCACCATTAATGATATAGGTTCCCGAACTTAACTGCGCATTCATACCGTTACCCAGGCTAAAGCCGCAGTAAGTGCCGGGCGCCGGAGTATATTGGGTCGACTGCCACGATGTAAAGTTCCCTGATTGGCACGTACCCGCGGGAGTCGGAGAAGGCAGACTAGCCAAGGGATCGGCCACCGTGCTGGCACCGGTTGTGGGAGTGACGCTCGTATGTCCCGAATTGTCCTGATAGTAACTGCCCGTGACGTTGATCGTAGGTGCCTGAATGTAGGCGCTGCCCGTGACGTACATCGCGGCGGTAGATCCGGCCTTGCCGCTGGCGCTCGAGTTCACGTACACGCCGCAGCCGAACTTCGCCTGAAAGTCATTGCCCGCCAGGAAAGCATCGGCGGCGCTCGGGTCCAGAACGTAGATACACCCGCCGCCGCCCGAACTCGCGATGGCGGCCGCCGAGGAGCGCACGCTGGCGGTCAGGGAACTGGCCCCCAGCAGCCCACCGAACCACGCCGGCGCGCTGTGGTATGCGCGCGCGGTCGCCCAGTAGGCAACGGTAGGCCCGGAGACTGTGGGGACGGTACTTGTGGTGTTCGCCTGCAGAGTCACCGTCTCGCCGCTAAGGCCGTTCGCCGACGCCATCATGCAGGCATTGTCGAAACTGGAGGAAGCGGTCCCAGGCGGAGTGCTGGGACAGGTGCTGGCCGTCGACGAACACCATACGCCGCTCGACCCGCATGTAAAGCCGCTGGGCGAGCTTTTGACGGCCGCGCGCACCGCCGCCAGCACCGCGCTATCCGCCGCCGCTTGCGCGGTTTCTCTTCGGAAGTACGCCCAGCCCACGTCTACGGCCATAGCCAGAGATCCGAAAATCAGAGTGGATGCCAGCGTCACCATCAACAACGACTGGCCGCGTTCGGAGTGGGAGAACATGGTAGCCATAATCAGTAAACGATCACCTGTTGAGAGATAGCCGAAAATGTAACTGAGGCAAAAGAACTCTTGCCCCGTCCAGGCACAAACATAGAAATCGCGCTACTGAACGGATAACTTGCCGAAATCGAGATCACCTGCCCCACTGAGTTACCTCCGGACCTCGGCCAGACCGTGCTGGAGCTGGTGCAGTTTGTCACTGGATTGCAGGCGATCGAGCCGTTGGCGTCCGTCAAAGTCACATTAAGAGAGCCGGAGAGCAGGCCGATGCCCTTGGTCGTGATCATCTGGGCGACTTGGCCTACCGTCATGGCGCAGGAGAGCGAAGCACAGTCTGATCCGCGAAGCGCCGTGGTACGCGCCGTCACGTTTACCGCCTCGTTCAGCGTGTGATAGTTCCACATCCCGAGTGACATCTGCACCACGGAAACAATGACGAAGATCAGGGGAATGGAGCTGAGGGTGAACTCCAGCGCGGCATTGCCGCTCTCCCGACGTTTGCCGGTCCGCATCATTACGACCCCCGAATCGGGAACTCAACCGTGCGCGTAATGGTCAGCCCGCCGTTAATGAGTCCGGGAAGAGTAACGACCTGCGTCGGCTTATAAGTGACCGAAACTTGCGCCGCCGGCAGGCCGTCCGCCCCGCTTGCCAGGTAAGAAGTGGTTACATTGACGACGCCGCCTGACGAGCAGGAACTCGTACTGCCCACGCCCGGGGAGTCTTTCAGCTCGGCCAGGGCATAACTGCAAGCCAAAGTCGGATTCTGCGCAACCGAGGAGGAGGACGAGGCGTACATGCCCACTACTCGCGCGGCGTTTTCAGCCGAGATCAAGGCGTAAGAGTATATTCCCAGGTCGAAGGCGCCCACAAAACAGAAGCACAGCCAGGGCAACAGGAAAGCGACTTCCAGAACTGCCTGGCCTCGCTTGCGGGTATGCTCCGGCGCTCTTCTACCGCGGTCTGGGGATGCCGTTTGTAACATGGAAGTCATTGGCACCTGCTCACACGGGGGCGTAGCCACTGTTAACGAAGGTGAGCAGCAACGCAGCTGTCATGCGACCGGCGCTCAAAGCTATGCTACAGCCGGATGGGTGGACGCACAAGTCCGCTCAGGTTAACTGGCCCGGCCTCACTAGAGTTAGCGGCGGATTACCCGAAACTGGATCGCCGCCCCCGGTGAGCGCGGCGGAGCAGCCCTTACGGAGCGCCGGCGCAACGATGATACATTGATATTTGTTCCGCCGCATCATCTGGATCGTGCTCGATAGCGTCGGCATCGGTGAGATGCCTGACGCCGCGGCCTATGGCGACGCCGGCAGCGACACGCTCGGCAATATCGCCCGCCGCCGTCCCCTGCATTTACCCAACCTGTGCCGCTTGGGTCTCGGCAACATCAAGCCGCTCAGCGGACTGCCACCTGCCGCAGAGCCTGCCGGCGGATTTGGCCGCTGCGCGCTCGCCTCGCCCGGCAAGGACACTACGACCGGTCACTGGGAAATGGCAGGCATACATCTGGAAAAGCCTTTCCCGCTTTACCCACAAGGCTTCCCGCGGGAGATCATGGACGAGTTCGAGCGCCGCATCGCGCGCCGTACACTCGGCAACAAGGCAGCCTCCGGGACGGAAATCATCAAGGAACTGGGCATCGAACACCTGCGCACCGGATCGCCGGTCGTTTACACCTCGGCCGACAGCGTGTTCCAGGTAGCGGCGCACGAGGAAGTGATCCCGCTGTGGGAATTGTACAAAATCTGCGAGACCGCGCGGGCCATTCTGCGCGGCCCGTACGAAGTGGGCCGCGTGATTGCCCGTCCGTTTACCGGCTCGCCCGGATCGTTTACGCGCACGCCCAATCGCAAGGATTACGCGGTTCCCCCGCCGCGCGGCATGCTGCTGGACGTGCTGGAGGAGCACGGCGTTTTCGTGTACGCCGTAGGCAAGATCTTCGACGTTTTCCTGGGCCGCGGTATCCGTGATTACTCAAAAACGAAGAACAATGCCGACGGCATGGCGCACACGCTCGAAGCCATGCGCGCAGTGGATGCCGGATTGATTTTCGTCAACCTGGTGGACTTCGATCAGCAGTACGGCCATCGCAATGATATAGAAGGATATGCCGCGGCGCTCGAACAGTTCGATCAATGGCTGCCCGATTTCTTCGCGGCCGAAAAAACGGACGACCTAGCGATTCTGACCGCCGATCACGGCTGCGACCCGACCACACCTTCGACCGATCATAGCCGCGAGTATGTTCCTCTGCTGGTGAGCGGACCGCGCGTGCGGCACGGCGTGAACCTCGGACTGCGCGCGACGCTTTCGGATATCGGCCAGACGGTGGCCGATGATTTCAGCGCGAAAATCGCGCAAGGAAGTACTTTTCTATCGGAGATATTATGAGAAAGCCCATCATGGCGGGCAATTGGAAGATGTACAAGAATCCCGCCGAAACGACAGCTTTTTTTGAGAAGTTCCGGCCTTTGGTCGAAAAGGCGGAGCACTGCGAAATCCTGATTTGCCCGCCTTACACAAACATCGCCGCGGCCGTCGCTGCCGTCCAGGGCACGCGTATCAGCATTGGCTCTCAGGATCTGTATTGGGCCAAGGAAGGCGCCTTCACGGGTGAAGTCTCCGGCCCGATGATCAAGGCGGCAGGATGTTCGCACGTGCTGGTGGGACACAGCGAGCGGCGCCAGTATTTCGAGGAAACCAACGAGACCGTCTTGCAGCGCACCGTGGCCGCGCTCGAGGCGGGGCTGACTCCCGTGGTGTGCGTGGGCGAGCGCTTGCAGGACCGCGAATCAGGCGAAACCGCGGCCGTGCTGTCGCTCCAGTTTCGCGCCGGCATCGCGCTCCTGAGCCCGGAGCAGTTCGCGCGTATCGTGATCGCTTATGAGCCGGTGTGGGCGATCGGCACCGGCAAGACCGCCACGCCCGAAATCGCCGCGGACGCGCATCGCGTGCTGCGCAACCAGGTGCGCGGGCGCTACGGCGACGCGGCCGCCGACGCCGTGCGCATCCTCTATGGCGGCAGCGTGAAACCGGATAATGTGCGCAGCCTGATGGCACAGCCGGAGATCGACGGCGCGCTAGTGGGCGGCGCCAGCCTGGACGCCAGTTCTTTCGCCAGCATCGTCAATTTCTAACCGCCGTCGAAGCCGCCCGCCAAACAGCCGCCTGTTACGATGAAGGCATGTGGCGGCTGTTTGTGTTGTGCGGGCTGGCGCCGCTCACAGTCTCGGCGAGCGAGCACTGGATCCGCTTCACATCCGGTCCCGTGGAAGTCTTCAGCAGCGCCGGCTCCAAAGACGGGCGCGAGGCGTTGGTCAAGTTCGAAGAGTTCCGGCACGCGCTCGGATACGTGCTCGGTTACGACGACCTGCAGATGCCTCTGCCGGTCCGCGTGCTGCTTTTCAGAAGTGGTGCGCCGCGGACTCCGGAACCGGTGACGCGCGGCCGCGCGCAATACAACATCGTTCTTACGGCCGGGCAGATCATTCCCAACGCCACGTTCGCGCGGCTTACGCAGTTGTTTCTCGACGCGAATACCGCGCGCATGCCGGCGCACATCGAGCGTGGACTCATCGAATTATTCTCGACCATTCAGGTGAGCGGCATCCGCATCACTCTGGGCGAGCCTCCTCAGCATCCCGGCCTCGATTGGGCGCTGGTCCACCTGCTGGCCGTCGATCCGGAATACTATGGCAACCTGCGCGTACTCACCTACAATCTGCGCAACGGAGTGGATGAAGGCGTCGCGTTCCGGAATGCGTTCAATAAGCCGCCGGAGCAAATCGCGAAGCAGGCGCAAGCGCACCTCGCCGCGGGGGCGTTTCAGGTCACCACGATTTCCGCGCTGCCCATGAGCCCGTTGGATTTTCCGGAACGCTCCGTAGAGCCCGCGGCCGCGCAGTTGGCGGTCGCCGACCTACTGTTGGGCGCTTCGTCACGCGCCATCTACCGCGATCTGATCGCCCAAAAGACGCGCGTGCCGGAGGCCTGGGAAGGTCTGGGGATGCTGGCGTTGCGTGAGAAGCAGACGGATGAGGCGCGTCAGGATTTTGCATCCGCCATGGAAGCTGGCGCGAAGAGCCCGGAATGCTACATCGAGTACGCGCGCCTGGAGCCGCATAACGCAAAGGCCACGGCGGCGCTCACACAGGCGGTCAAAATCAATCCCAAGCTCGCCGAACCGCACTTCCTCCTGGGCCAGCGGGAGAGCGATCCGCCGAAACGCATCCAGGAACTCAAACTGGCGGCCAAGCTCGATCCACGCAATCTGGAATACTGGCAGACCCTGGCGCAAGCCTACCTGGACGATCATGACTATCCGCAAGCGGCGCAGGCCTGGAAGTCGGCGGAGCAGGCGGCGGCCAACCCCGAGGACCGCGAGCGCATGCAACACGCCCGGCTGGACGTCGAACAGAAGCGCCTGGATTGGGAGGATGCCGAGAAGAAGCGCAAGGCGGACGAACAGGCGCGCGAGATCGAGCGGCTGAAAGAGCAGGCCCGTGCCGAAGTCCACGCGCTCGAAGCGCGCGCCAACCAGGGTGAAGGGCCGGCGACGCCCGGCACCAAAGTCGTGCCGTGGTGGGACGGCCCGAAGCCGTCGGGCGTGGCTCAAGGCATACTGAAGCAGGTGGACTGTCTCGGCAAGCGGCTCCGTCTGGTGATCGAGGGCGATGACCGGAAGATGGTCAAACTGCTCGTGGCGGATCCCTCGCAAGTGGCCGTCATGGGCGGAGGCGGAGAACTCACTTTGAGCTGCGGGGCCCAAAAGCTGAATCGCGTCAAAGTAGAATACTTCCCGAAAGCAAACGCGCAACTCGCCACCAAGGGCGAGGTGGCCACCATCGAGTTCCAGTGACCGCCAGTCCGTATCGCTGGACCGTGGTGAGTGTCTTCGTCCTCTGCTCGGCTATCAATTATCTCGACCGGCAAACGCTCGCCACGCTCGCACCATTGGTGCGCGGCGAGTTCCATTTGACGAACGCCGAATATGGGCTGATCGTCGCGGCATTTTCGATCGCCTACGCCGCATCGGCTCCGTTTGCCGGATTGCTGATTGATCGGATCGGGTTGAACCGTGCGATCAGCCTGGCCGTCTGCGCCTGGTCGTGCGCCGGTATCGCCACCGGTTTCACGCGCGGCCTCGGCGGACTGCTGGGATGCCGGACCGTCCTCGGCGCGTCGGAAGCGGCCGGCATTCCGGGAGCGGGCAAAGCAATCCACGCGTACCTGCGGCCGGCCGAGCGCGCGGTAGGTAATGCGTTGAACCAGACAGGCGTCAGCCTGGGACTGATCGCGGCGCCGCCGCTGGCCACATGGATCGCCATGCATTATGGATGGCGCCAGGCGTTCGTATTCACGGGCTGCCTGGGACTGCTGTGGATTCCGCTGTGGCGCTGGATCGCGCGCGGTAAGCAGTTCGCATTGACCGCGGTGGGCAAGCCGTCGCCCGGCACTATCCTCTGTTCTCCCACGCTGTGGGCGCTGGTGGCGGCCAATGCCCTGAACATGAGCGTCTATTCGCTGTGGACCAATTGGACGACGCTTTATCTGGTGGACAAGCATCATCTCACGCTGGTGCAGGCCAATTGGTATGCGGTTCTGCCGCCGGCCGTCGCCACGCTGGGAGGCTTCGCGGGCGGTTGGCTGTCACTGCGCGGGATGCGCGCGGGTATGCCCGCGGTGACCGCGCGCGCGTGGGTTTGTCTGGCCGGCGGATTACTGGCTTTGCCTGCTGGAGTGATTCCGCTATTGCCCACCCCAGCCTGGACCGCCGCCGGGATTTCGTTGAGCATCCTGGCTGTGTCCGCCGTGAGTGTGAATGTCTATACCATTCCGCTGGACGTCTTCGGCGGCCGGTATGCGGCCTTTGCTGTTTCGATGCTGGTGGCTTCGTACGGCGCGGTACAGGCACTGGTCTCCCCCATCATCGGCGTGGTGGTGGATACGCATGGCTATGCGCCGGTCTGCGCGGCAGCGGGTCTGCTTCCGCTGGCGTCATATGGTGCGCTGCGACTCGTTCCGGTAGCGCGCGTTCAGGCATAGGA
The DNA here is from genome assembly GCA_035541265.1 of Bryobacteraceae bacterium. Lineage (GTDB taxonomy): Bacteria > Acidobacteriota > Terriglobia > Bryobacterales > Bryobacteraceae > Bog-159. The sequence continues at coordinate 2,257 of DATKNQ010000127.1, read as the reverse complement.
CTCCGGTCTGCTGCTACGATGAAAACTATGCGCTGGATTGCACTTCTGATACTCATAGCTGGTTTCTGCCCCGCGAGCCGGGCACTCGAAAAAGATCGCGATCGCGATCGTGAACGCCTGGACGATTCCGCGGCCCTTTTCCACGAGATCATGAGCACACCCGACAAGTCGATTCCCCAGGATCTTTTGAACAAAAGTCACTGCATCGTGCTGGTGCCGGGCTTGAAGAAAGGTGGTTTTGTGTTAGCCGCCAAGTGGGGGCGCGGTTTTGTGACCTGCCGCCACACATCCGGCCAGGGTTGGGGACCGCCCGGCGCCGTGCGCATCGAAGGCGGCAGCGTCGGCTTGCAGATCGGAGTCTCCTCGACGGACTTGGTGCTGCTGGTGATGAATGAGCGCGGCATGAAGCGGCTACTCTCGACCAAGTTCACGCTCGGCGGCGACGCCACGGTGGCGGGCGGGCCGGTCGGCCGGAATGCCACTGCACAGACCGACGCGCTGATGACGGCCGAGATTCTGTCCTGGTCGCGCTCGCACGGCGTGTTTGCGGGCGTGTCTCTGGACGGCGCGACCCTCAGAAACGATCTCGACGTGAATCAGCATCTCTACGGCCACCGCTGGGCGAACAGGCAAATCCTGCAAAGCGGTCTGCGGCCCCCGGTAGGCGCGGCGAAATTGATTGCTGAGTTGAACAAGTATTCGCCGCGCGAAGTCCGCTAAGCCTATGTTTCGTCGAATCCGCCGGACGGCAGCCCTGCTGCTCCTGGCCTGCGCCACGCTCGCGGGCGAGATACGCAGCCTGACCATCCTGCATTTGAACGACCTGCACGCGCACATTTCGCCCGCAAATGGTCACGGCGGATTTGCTTACCTGGCCGCCATCATTAAACATGAACGCGACGGATGTCTCGATTGCATTCTGCTGAATGGCGGCGACCTGGTGCAGGGCAGCCCGGTCTCCACCATTTTTCGCGGCGAGCCGATCTATCAGTTGGCGAACCTCCTGGGATTCGATGCCGCATGCCTGGGGAATCATGAGTTCGATTACGGCTGGGCGCAAGCGGCGAAGTTCACAAAGATCGCCACGTTCCCGATAGTCACGGCGAACATAGTCAATGCGGCCGGCGGACTAATCACGCCCAAGCCCTACGTGATCCTCAAAGTGAATGGCCTGCGCGTGGCAGTGATCGGCGGCATGACCGATTCGCTGAAGACGCTGAGCACTCCCAAGTCGCTCGGCGAGTGGCATACCATCCCGGTGGTCGAGACCGTGCGGAAATACGCGCAGGAACTGCGCGGCCGGTCAGACTTGGTCGTCCTGCTTGCGCATATTGACGGCAACGAAGAGAACGCCATATTGCACACCGTTCCCGAAATCCCTGTGTCGGTGACCGGCCACATCCATTCAGGCTTATCCGAGGCCATGTCGTACGACGAACGCGTGCTGGTGCGCGTCAGGAGCTACGGCGAAGAACTGGGCCGCCTGGATCTGCAGGTGGATACCGAAAAAAAGGCGCCAGTTTCGTGGAAGTGGAAGCGCATTTCCGTCGACGACGCCGCGGTCGAGCCCGATCCCGTGGTGGCGCGCGAGGTGCAAGTTTGGGAGGATAAGGTCTCCGCGGAAGTCGACCGGCCTCTGGCTGTCGCCGCCCGCGCGTTCGATAAAACCGAAGTCAAACGCATTATCGAACGGGCCATGCGCGACGAGACGCATTCGGATTTCGCCTGGATGAACTCAGGCGGCATCCGCGCCACACTGCCGCAGGGACAGTTACTCGATCGCCACATCTGGAACATCATGCCATTCGACAACGACGTGGTCATCGGAACTTTCAAGGGCCGGGACCTGCCTAAGGTCGTTGCCGGTGACCGGAAGATCGACCCCGAGCGGGACTACACGCTGGCCGTGAGTGACTACACCGCCGCGAACCAGCAAACCGCGGAAAACCTCCAGACTACCGGCCTGGCGTTTCCCCGGGACGCCGGGTTGCTGCGCAATATTCTGCTCGATTGGTTCCGCAAACAGAAAGTCATTGACAGCGCGACAGCGCTAGACGGCGGCCATTAGGCCCAGCCGGCGCTTGCATTCATCGAGCATCGACGCGGTGCGCGTGGCGCCCACGCGGCTGACGCCTAGCGCGCGCACTCTTAGCAAGGCGTCCAGATCGCGTACGCCGCCGGCAGCTTTCACCTGCACGTAAGCCGGCGCGTGACGCCGCATCAGCGCCAGATCCTCCATGGTCGCGCCGCCGGTGCC